>DATHEN010000796.1:0-7464 GCA_035318565.1 Polyangiaceae bacterium | reverse complement strand
TCGGGGAAACTTCTGCTGCCGGACCTGACCCGAGACGATTCGAACGAGGAATGATCCGCAAGCGGCCGGCAGGGTGTTCGCCCCATGCGGGGTCATTCGAAGCTCGGTCCAGCTACCGCGGGTTGCTCGGGCGCGTAGGTCGCTAGAACCGCGATTTGGTAATAGCGATACTGGTGTTTGAGCGTCTCCCAGCCGGGGGCCGCCAGAGCACGCTTGACACACTGGGTGGCGCGCCGCGCCTGCGGTCCTTTCCAGCTTCCACTGGCTCCCGGAAACACGTGTAGCTGTCGCTGCGCGAAGTCGACCGTCAGCACGTAGTTGATCGTGCCCTCCTTCGGACCGCGCGGCGCGCAGCCGACGTTCTCCAGCACGGCACGGCTCAGCGCCTGCTCGAGCGGACCCAAGTTATCGCAGAGACTTCCTTCCTGTCCTGTTGCGCCCGGCCCCGCCGAGCACCTCACGCGCTGAGGCACTGCGAGCTTCACCCGCTCATCCAACTTCCCGGCATCGAGCGGCGTGCTCGAGATAGTGCCCGCCTCCATGGCCAAGGCCGCGCTGACGGCTGCGGCTCCTGCGTCGCCCGCAGCATGCTCGGTGCCGCTCGGCCGGCGCCAGAGATAGAGCGGCACGGCGATCAAGACCAAGCCAGCCACCAGCGCAACGACGAGTTGCGCACGCAGCGGGCGCTCGCCGCCACCGCCATTGCCCACACCGAGCCGCCGCAAGTTGGGCTCGCTCGGTGCAGACGGAATCGATGTGCGTGGCGGACCGGCCATTCTCTACGTGTCATGGAATGCCCCAGCAGAGCGGCACAGTCTAGAGGCTGGTTCTTAATTGTCCGACGGCCGCGCGCGCCTTCCACACGAAGCCGGAAGCAGCCGTTCGTGCCGTCACGCGTCGAGCAGGGCACGCACGGGCTGGCCCGGTTCTGCTTTGACCAGCGTTGCCGCCAGATCGAGCGCTTCGGGCATCAGGCCTTGTACCTGGGAGACGACCTGCTCGACGACGTTCCGCGCTTCCTCGAGGCTCGGTCCCGTCATGGCGACGGCGAACTTGAGCGCTCCGATCCGGCCGGCAGTGACCGGTACGATGCTGAGCAGGAGCATCTCGGTCAGCTCGATAACGCGCTGAGCAGCGCGGCGCAACGCGAGCATTTCCAGAATCGTCGGTCGTTCGCTGACCTGGCGATTCGGGCCGCGAACGTGATAGCGCGCGACCGAGAGCGGGACGCCGTCCCATTCCGCGAAGCCCACGTCGTCTTGCAGCGCGCGCAGCAGTTCGTCGCGCGACAGCAAGCCGGTGAGGCCGTCCCGGCGCTCCAGATACGCTTTTGCTCGCTCGTGCTGCGCCGAGCCGTCCTGGAAGCTCACGAGCTTCACGCGGCACTCGCCGAGCTGCACTTCACCGCCGTGGAGCAGTGTGACGCTCTTTTTCCGCTCGTAGCTGTGGTCGGCGTAGGTGCCGTTGGTGCTGCCAGTGTCTTCCGCCACCCAAGAACCGGACTGCCAGCGCACGGCGGCGTGCGCGCCCGAGACCGTTGCCTCGGGCATGTTGATGTCCTGCCCGCTGCGGCGGCCAATCGTCATGATCGGCTTGTCGAGCGCGAACATGCGCCCGGCCGCTTCCGGAGCATTCGTGGCGAACGTCACCAGCAAAGCCTGAGCGCCTGGCACGAAGTTTTCGGTGATGGAACGGCCTAGTGGCGGCCCGGGCGAGAGCCGTTCCCGAGGAATCTGCACCTGGCTGGTGGTGAGCGCGCTCGGATTGAAGAATCGCAAGTGCCGCGCCAGCGGACGCAACACCGCGTCATCGCTCAAGCAGCGAAAAATCTGCTTCACCTCGTCGACGGACAAGCCCGCCGGCACGTCGAACATGATCTGCGAGCGCATGGGCTTGGAGCGCGGCCGATAACCCGGCTCCGGCACGCGGCAGGTCCACATTTCCCAGAGCGTCAAACCGAGCGCGTACATGTCGTCCTCGGCACTGGCTCCGCCGGAACGCAGGCGCTCGGGCGCCATGTAATTCGGGGTACCGCCGTCCGGCGGAGCCCCGGGGCGCCGCGCGCTCAAACGAGCGCGCTCTTGCGCGAAGCCGAAGTCCAGGATGATGGCGCGGTCGTTCGTGACCATGACATTGCCGGGCTTCAAGTCGCCGTGGACGAGCCCCTGCGCGTGGATCGCGGCGAGCCCAGCCGAGCTCTCGCTGGCGATCTTCCGAAATTCGTCCGAGGTATAGCCGCCTTGCGCCTTGCGGCGCCGGATATGCGTGTGCAGCGTCTGCCCGGCGATGTGCTCCATGACCAGGATCGGTCCCCAGGGACTCGGCGCCAAGTCGTGCACGCGGCACACGTTGGGATGACTGACTGAGCGCGCGAGGAGTAGCTCCTGGCGCAACGCTTCGTCGTCGCCCGGCATCCGTGATTCTTCACGAACGACCTTGAGGGCAACCGGCTGTTGCGTGCTGCGGTCGTAGGCGAGAAACACTTCCCCCATGCCGCCTTTTCCGAGGCTCTGGCGAATTTCGTAACGGTCGTTCACGACCGTTCCATGGCCCATTGGCGGAATGTTTCGAGGAGCTTGCGCCATTCCGAATCGAGCGGCAGAGCAACACGTGCAAGCGTGCAGCCGCTACTGCGCTAGCGTCGTCGATTTAGTGGAATCCTGCAATCTTCTCCTCGACCCCTCGGCATGGAAACGCAAGAGGACGACAGCGTCAGGCTCCGAGGGGCGTAGCCCAGACGAGAGCTTTCCGAGGCCTGGACCTAGCGTCCAAGGTCCGTCTCTGTGTAGCCGCACCACAAATAACCTCGCTCCCGGCGAGCGCCTGCCGCAAACACCAGCCCCAGCCAGGCCGGCACTGTGCCTCCCAGCAATTCGGTATGTTGCATGAAACGGGGGAGCAGGCCGCGGCGCGGTCGCCAGTGCGCCGCCGAGACGAGCTCGGGCTCCAGCTTGCCGAGCCCGGGCTCGAGCTTCTCGCGTACGAGCTCGAGAGCCCGCTCGAACCCGCCCAGGTGATCCACCAGGCCGTGACGCTGCGCGTCTCTACCGCTCCATACGCGGCCACCTGCCAAGGGTTCGATTTCGCTCACTTCACGTGCCCGGCCGCGCGCCACCGCCCGCAGGAACGACTGATAGATGTCCTCGAGTTGGCGTTCGACGGCCGCTCTTTCCCCAGCCTCGAGCTGCCGGTTCGGCGACAGCATGTCAGCCCGGGCGCCGCGTTTGACGACTTCGACCGAAATGCCCAAACGCTCGAGCAGAGGTTCCAGCAGCACCCGGGCAGAAATCACCCCGATCGAACCCGTGATCGTAGTCGGCTGAGCCACGATGGCATGCGCGCCGACGGCAATCATGTATCCGCCGCTTGCGGCTGCGTCTCCCATGCTAGCCACCACCGGTTTGGTGTCCGCGAGGCGCCGCAGAGCATGGAGCATGCGGTCCGAGGCGAGCGCGCTGCCACCGGGCGAGTCCACACAAATTACCGCTCCGCGATAACGCGGGTTTTCACGCGCGCGATCCAGAGCCGCCACGACTTCGTCCTCCGCGGCAACAGGCGCCATGCCCACGTGCTCGGAGACGATCGGCCCCTTGACCTCGACCACTGCGATACGCGGAGGCCGGCGGATCGCGCGGAAGGGCGGGCTGCGCCGGCGCAGGTAACGTTTCATCGAGACCAGCGGCGCTCCCTCCGGCAGCTCCGGTGCGAGTTGTTTGGACAGCTCGTCACGATAGGCCTGCGCGTCGGCAAGCCCCTGCTCGACCGCGTCCCGCGCCGACCACGGGCCATTTTCGACCCAGTGCTGCGCGCGCTCGCGATCGACCGAGCGCCCCTCCGATAGCGCGCCCAGAAGGACGTCCCACGCCACGTCGAGGAGGGCACCGAGCTGCTCGCGCTGAGCATCGCTCATGGTCTGCCGCACCAATGATTCGCCGGCAGACTTGTAACGGCCGCGCGCGAACACCTCGGGCACGACGCCCAGACGCTGCAGGGCATCGTGCACGTACGCGGATTCGACCGCGAAGCCGAGCGGCGCCACGAACGTTTCCGGTCCCAAAAGTACGCGCTCCGCCGCTGACGCCACGTAGACAGCGCGCGTGCCGGCACCGTCGGGCAAATAGACCGTAACGCGCTTACCACTGCGCCGGGCCTCGAGCAGGAGCGCGCGCAAGCTCGTTGCGGTCGCGCTGCCGACCTTCAAATCCTTGAGCACCACCAAGAGACCAGTCACGCGCGGGTCGGCAGCCGCCTGTTCGATGGCGCGTCGCAGCGTATCCAGGGAAAATCCACGTTTCTGGCGCATCCAGAACGGCTGCCAGCGCTCGAGCTCGACGACGCTGCCTTCGATTTCCACCTCGAGCCAAGCGCCCGGCGGCGCTGCGCGTTTCCTCCGCAGCACGAGCAGCGGGAGGAACAGGAGCGCGAAGAGATTGCGAACGAGTGTCGAAAAAATTCGGATCATGTGCGGTTACGACTCATGGGAGCGTTGTGTTCGGAGCGCTACGACGCAAGGGACGAAAACCTCGCGCTAGCGGCTAACGCGGCGCGGCGTGCTCGGCCCTGACGTTGCCGAAGGCCGGGACGTTGCTAGAGTGCGATATCATGGCCCGTTTTATGTCTTGTATCGCCCTTGCAAGCTTGCTCGGCTCTAGTGCGGCGTGCGGCGTGCGGCACACGGCCGGCCCGGCTTCACCGCCACCCGAAGTGCCCCAGCCGCAGACAGAAGTCAGAGGTCAGCGCGGCGATGCGCCGCCCAAGCTCATCGCTCCACCGCCCGCATACGGCAACAAGGTAGTGCTCGCCAGCGCTCGCACGAACGCCGGCAAACGCCTGTAGCAAGCGTCGCCGGCAGTTAGAGCTTACGCGCGGTGCTGTCTAAGCAGACGCGAAGTCGTCTTCGGAGATCTCGTCTTCTTCGGCACCCTCTGCGGCGTTGCCGACGTCCACCCAATCTTCATTCTCACCGGAGCGCTGGGACACGCCCTCGGGTGCGTCCGCGGTCGCCCCGAGCGGGGCGTCCGCGCCGGCGACGTAGCCGTGCACGCGCGCGATCTTCGGATCGATGACGGTCTCGTAGATGTGCGAGAGCGGCACGTATTCGACGATGACGCTCGGCGGTCGCGAGATGAGCAAATCGGCTTCGGTGAAGGGCGTATTGCGATGCGCATTGTTCAGTGCGCCTTCGATGATTTTGCCGAGCTCTGCTTTCGGCAAACACAGCGCGAGCTGCGCGACGGTGATGCCGTCCACGATGTCTCGGTGCGTGACGAGCTCGTCGATCAGCGCGCGCTCGAGCATGTACGCCGTGTGCGCTTTGGCCTTGTCGTACTTGTCCTTCTGCTTCGGCGGCGTGCTCCAGAACTCGCCCTCGATCACGAAGGCCCAGAGCTTCTTGTCATCGAGGTAACGCACCCGATCGTCGGGGTCGAACGCGGCAACGACGGCTTCGGCGTCCGTCTCGCGCTCGTCGAGCGCGATTTGCAGATCCTCGCCCGCCGACTGCCACGATTTTTTCATGGCGATCTTGCGCTTCAAGCCGGTGCAGTACTCGAGGATGTTCGCGCGCAGCGCAGGCTGCCCTTCCAGGCCATTCATGACGGCGTGGGGAGGAAAGTGGCGAATGAAGTCCTGCGGCGTGCGGCGCCCGATCGCCAAACTGTGCTCGAGGACATGCGCCAGAAAGCGCTGGCGGCCTTGCGGCAGCGCCGAAGAAAAAGACGAGCGCGACGATTCGATATCCGCCTTGGCCCCGTTCGTATCCGACATGCTCAAACCCTTCCTGCAGTTCCCGGCATCTTCACAATCGTCAGAGCTCGGAGCGATTCACAGTAGCTCATCTCATCGCTGAATGCTCGGCTGATCACCTGCTCGCGCACATTGATGTAGGCGAGAAGAGCCCCGGTAAATCGGCCACTCGGGCTCACAGGTATGCGGAGGTGGTACAGCGACGGAAACAGCGCAGGCGCATCAATACATCATGAAGTTTTTCACCAGCGTTTGCGGCTCGCCTTTGAACGGCAGAACCCGCGCGCCCAAGAAACGCGTGATGATGCAGCGAGCCGTGGGCGTGTCCGCGTAGGGCTTGCCGATGACGCGCACATCACCGATATGGCCGGTGGGATCGAAGCGCACCACCACGCTGGCCATGCCCGGCGGATCTCCCGTCTTCCGGCAGTTGGCCGCCCGCGCCGCGAGCGCGGCCAGCGCCTTTTCCGCTCGGGGCTTATCGAAGTCTTGCTGAGCCGCGCCCGAGCTCTGCACTCCGGATGCGAACAGCTCGAAAAAGTCACCGGCCGCAGAGCCAGCCGGAGGCGCAGCGCTCGCGGAAGCCGCGGGTACGGCGTAAGGATCCAGCTCTTCGGGCGTGGGCTCCTTGTCTTCGGTCTTCACTTCAGGAGGCAAAACCTGCGGCTTCGGCGTCTCCACCTTGCGTTCGGGCAGCGTCGCGACGGCGGGTGGCTTCGAGCTTCGGATCAGAATGAAAGCGAGACCCGCCAAGCCCGCGAGCACCAGAACCGCCATGATGGCGATCGCGCCACCGCGGCGCTTGAACTTCGGCGGCGGCGAGTTCAGGCGACCGCTGCTCGCCGCGCTCGGACCCGCCATGCTGCCGGATACGGCGGCCGCGGGCTGCGGCATCGGCGGTGGTGCGAGCGCCCGGGCAGGAGCGGCTTGTGCCGGAGCCGCCTGCGGCGGACGTTGAGGTAGCGGTGGTACGGCCGGTGCTGACATCGCCGGCGGCGGCGGCATCGGCGGAATCGCGGCCGGTTTCGCTGGAGGGCCCGGAGCGGGACCCGGATATTCGGACGTGGCCGCGGCGAGCAGCGCCGCGTCGTAGGCGAAGACGGCCGTCTTATCGTCCTCTTCCTCCTCCTCCGGAGGGGGGTAGTAGGCCGTGGGGTACAAGAGGCCGCGTTCCGGCTCAGCCACCTGAAATCCCTCGCCCGTTGCAGGCTGCTCGCTTTTCCAGGGTAGATGACGCGCGAGCTCGGGCACGTCTCCGAGCGCGCACCAATCCGGCATGCTCTGGCGCCACACCAGGGTTTCCGCATCGAGGGCACCCGAGCGCACTTCCTCCAGCAACTCTTCCGTCGTCAGCTCGCGATCGTCGTCGTCGGCGTAGCTGACGGCCCAGAGATTGTCGGCTGCGCCCGACGGCTCGTACATGCGGAAGGTGCCGGGAATTCCCGGCAAGGTCGGCGTCCGACTCGTCACGGGCGGCAGCGGACGGGTTGGTGACAACTCCTCCACGGGAGGAAGCGGGACCGTCAACGCGTCGTCTTCGGGTTCCCAAACGGGCGCGACACGAAGGCCGAGCGGAGAGCGTGCCGGCTTGGCCGGTGGAGTCTTGGGGCCGGGAGCTGGCTCTTTCTGCGGGAGCGCCGGTTTGGCTTTGAGCGCTTCCGCTTTTCCACGTGGCTCCGCCTGCGGCGCCGAGTCCTGCTTCGCGCGCGGCGCTGGCGC
>DATHEN010000795.1:0-3051 GCA_035318565.1 Polyangiaceae bacterium | reverse complement strand
CGATCGTCGCAGCGGCCATCGGCATCGCGGCAGCACCCGCGCCGCCGCCGGTGGTATCGCGTGCGTCGTCCTCACAGGCAGTCACGAGCAGTCCGCACAACAGGCTCGGCACCGACAACATCGACACGACTCGCTTCATGCTCATGGCAGCGTTTCCTCCTGAGAGAGCGTCTCTCGTACTCGCGCTTGCAGCCCAGAGTCAACTTGTGGAGAGAGCTTTCGGCGTGAGCCGTTTCACTCGCAACGCGCGCGCATGCGCGCTCTGTCCCACGCTGGCGCTGTGTTGGCGGAGCGAGACCGACAGCTGTGCCGAGCGCGCCGAGTCGCCTGCTGCACGCGCATCGATCGCCACGAGGTGTCATGTCCTCGACGGCTGACTTCCATCGAGCGTGACGTCACAGCGGCAGACTGCGCGCAATCGCCTCCGGCTCGAGCAGCTCGGGATCGCTGCCGAGACTGAGGACGTAAAGCTTTGGCATCTCGCGCTCGACTTCGCGCAGCTCGCAGGTCGTCTCGCGCAGCGTCGTCCCCGCGCGCTTCTCGAGCTGGGAGCAACCTCTGATCCAGCAACGACCGGCAGGTGTGCGAGATGTGCACGACGCGCTCGTTCCGTTGCTCGCGCCCAATCTCCTGTGGCGCCGTGCTCGGCTTCAGGGGACATACCGGCAGCGATTGCGCGTCGCGGTGCCGTTCCGGCGCCAGCTCGCGTGGACGTTCGAGCGGTTTTGGCGGGACAAAGCGTCCTCACAAGAACCGATCGCACAAGTTACAGAGATGCAACCCAGGGACCCGTGCGGGGGGCTAGACCTTGGGAGTGACGAGAAGGGACCGCGAGATGTTGGACTACGAAGACGGCTCGAACCTGCGCTGGTTGGTTGCGGCGATGATGATCGTGCTGGGGATGACGCTCGTGGCGGTGCGCTACGACGACAACCCGCATGGCTCAGTGGCGCCGACGATTACCGCCCAAGCGCGCTAGGTTTCGGGATTACAGGGCGGGCTTCGGCCCGCCCTGTCCTGTTAAAGGACAAACAACGAAGAAGGCAGGCCCGAGCCCGCCGTTGCCAGGGGATCGCCGGGGGGACGAGGCCCCCGGCCTGCTCGAATGAGCAGTTCTCGGGGGACGCCGTCCAGCCCACGGTCCAGTCATCGCCGCCCGGCTCGAACGCGCCCAGGGTAGTCGGCCGGCTCCGCGTCGACGACGTTGTTGCGCGCGGCGGCGGTGAAGAAGTCCGCCTCGGACTAGGCGCCGTCGTTGTCGATCTCGGCATCCGAGAAGTGCGCCGTGCGGCTGGGGCCGTTGTCGAACGCGTCGCCTCGTTGCCGGTCAGCACGATGTGGTCGAGCACGGGCGCACCGCCGAATACGGTTATGCTGGGCGCGCGAGGGCGGAGCAGCGCCGGCGTGGGACGTTCGCTGAAATAGTGCGCGCGTGACCGCGTCGGAGCCGGTCCGACCGTTCACGAGGGAGAGCCATGAACGACCACGTCAGCGCATCCGCAGACCCGAGCGAGACCGGCGGGTACAGCCACCCCGACCGCCCGGTGCGTCACAGCTACCCGCTGGCGATCGAGGACGCCGGTCTGAGCACGGCGATCGGCCTGCTGATGAAGACCCTGCCCTACGCGCTGGCCCGCTTCGGCATCCTGCTCACGGTCTCGGTCGTGACGATCATCTGGTTTGCCGTCACTTTCGGCGGCCTGGCGCTGCTCGCAGCGAAGGTGCACCCCTGGGCTGGATACGCGTGGCTGTTCATGGGCATGGGGCTGTACGGATACCTGTGGCGGACGCTGGTCCGCTACTTCCTGTATCTGCTCAAGGCCGGGCACATCGCGGTGCTGACCGAGCTGATCACGCGCGGCTCGATCGGTAGCAGTCGCGAGGGCATGTTCGACTACGGCAAGCGCGTGGTCACCGAGCGCTTTGGTCAGGTCAACGTGATGTTCGCGCTCGACCTGCTCGTGCACGGAGTCGTGCGCGCCTTCAACCGCACCCTCAACTGGATCGCGAACCTGCTGCCGATCCCCGGGCTGCAGAGCGTGACCGCGGTGGTCAACGCGGTCGTGTACTCCGCCACCACGTTCATCGACGAAACGATCTTCTCGTATGCGCTCGCTCGCGGCGACACGGACAACGTGCGCAGCTCGCGCGACGGGCTGATCTACTACGCGCAGAACTCCAAGGAAGTGCTCAAGACCGGCGTGTGGATCGTGATTCTCGACAAGGTCGCCACCGGCCTCACCTGGATGGTCATGCTGATCCCCGGCCTCATCGTCAGCTGGATTCTGCCCGCCTCGGTCGCCGGCCCCGGCGGCTTGCTGACCTTCGTGGTGTCGGCGCTGCTGGCTTGGAACGTGCGCGCAGCGTTTCTCGAGCCGCTGTTCCTCACCATGGTGATGGTGAAGTTCCACGTGTGCGTGCGCGACCAGGCCATCGACCTGATCTGGGACGAGCGCCTGAGCAGCGTGAGCGGCAAGTTCGTGCAGCTGAAGAACCAGGTGACCGGCGCGACGAGGCGCCCCGCCGCGGTTCAGGCGCAGCCGTCCGTGTAACTCGGCGCCAATTTACGGCGACGAAAAGCCGCAGAAACTCGCTTCGGGCTACCAGGAGTGCGGGTGCTCAACCGAGCCCCCACCCAGCCCGAGGCGTCCATGCCGACCCTGATCGATGCCGAGCCCGAGCCGATCGCCGTAGATTTGGCCCGCACCGCGCTGCTCGTGATCGACATGCAGCGCGACTTCCTCCAGCCAGGCGGCTTCGGCGAGACGCTCGGCAATGACGTCTCGCTGCTGCAGAGAGCCGTCGCGCCGTGCAAGGCGCTGCTCGAGTCCTGCCGCGCGCGCGGCATGCTGGTGGTGCACACGCGCGAAGGCCACCGCGCGGATCTTTCCGATGCCCCCAAGGCCAAGGTCGAGCGCGGCGCGCCGAGCATGCGGATCGGCGCCAAGGGCCCCATGGGCCGCATCCTGGTGCGCGGCGAGCCGGGCCACGACATCGTACCCGAGCTGTATCCCGCGCCTTCCGAGCCGGTGATCGACAAGCCGGGCAAGG
>DATHEN010000794.1:0-3884 GCA_035318565.1 Polyangiaceae bacterium | reverse complement strand
GAGAGCTTCAGATTCACGAAGCCGCCCCCGCCAACCATCATCACCGTCAAAATGAACGGCTCTTCGCGCGTGCAGAAGAAGAAGCTGATCGACAGCGGATTGCCGATGAACGGGATCTCGAAGCCGGCGCCGAGCCGCATGTTCTGGATGCTGAAAACGCCGACGGCGATCGACGGGATGGGCACGCTGAAGCTCGCGCGAATGCCCTCCGCGTCCACTTCGAGCGCCGGCGGATCGGAGAAGCCCGCGCTCGGAATCAGTTGGGCCAAGGTCTGGATGAACGCCAGGATGTCGTCGAAGCCGACGTCGCCGTCGAACACCACGTCCACTTCCGGCTTCCGGTTCGACTCCACTTTGAACAGCAGCCGCTTGAACGGGATGGCCACCAGCTTCGCGCTCTCGCCGAAGACGTTGATCTTGAAGTTCTCGATGCCGGCCACGACGCTCATGCCGGGCGGGTTGTCGCCGACCTGCTTGGCGCGCGCCTCCACCGCCAGCAAAAAGCCGCCTTTCGGGTTCGAGGTGCGAGGCACGAAGAAGCCCGCGCTGTCCTTCTGCAACGGCGTGCGCCACTCGAACTTGACGCTCAAGTTCTTGACCATGTCGAGGCCCGTCGCGAACGCTTTCAGGCCGTTTTTTACGGCACCGAGCACGTTCAGCAGGGCCCGCACGCGGCGCTTGAGATCCTCCTTTTCGGTGTCGAGGATGTTCGGCAGGCCATCGGCCGCGTCGCGGACGTTTTCCAGTGCGACGACCAGACCGTCTACCAGTGTGTTGACGGCGCCGAGCGCGCTGGCGTTCACGTCGTCCGGGTTGTTACTGCCCAGCGCGACCAGCTCGTCGATCTTGCCGAGCAGCGTGTCGAGCTGCGTGCGCAGTGTGGCGAGCACGGCGTCCGCCCCGCTGCTGATGTCCGCCTCGAGCTTCTGCAGCATCGCCATGAGCGCGCCGGCGTCCTCGATGAAGGACGAGACCGCATCCAGCGCCTGCGTCACGAAGTTCGGCGCGTTCTTCAAGTCGCCGAGCGGCGGCAGCACATCCTTGAAGGGGATCACGCCGAACAGCATCGCGTCCGGCAGATACTGCTCTGGGTCGAACGTGTTCTGAGCGGCCTGGCCCAGATCGGAAGCGAGCTGCGTCTTTCGCGACAGCCCCTTGAAGCTCATCGAAGGATCGATGAAGCCGCCCGACGTGTCCGACTTCTTCGAAAAATCGGCGCCAACGCTGCCGCCACCCTTGACCGAAAACAGGATCTCCCCGCGGTTCGCGTGAGTCGTGTCCGTGTCATCCGCGGGAAATCCGGATTCGAGGTAACCGGCGTAATACTGGAACGAAGTCGCGGCCTGCTGTCCGAGCAAATGCCGAATGGCCTCCACGTTCAGCGCGGTCTCGGCGATGCCCGGCGCATAGGCCAGCCCTATGGCGGCCGCGGGAAACGGCACGCCGGGCGGCTGCTGATTCTGGATCGTGCCGTCGAAGACGACCTGTTCCGTCTCGTAGGTGCTGTCGTCGGCCTTGGCGTTTCTGCTGTACGCGATGCGCTGGCCCGAGAAGTTCGACGTCTTGTCCGCCGCCGGATAACCGGCGTAGATGTTTTTCGCATCGTTCAGCTTCGCGTCGCCAGGCAAAGCGTTGCCGGCCTCCGGGTACCAGGCTGCGACGACGTCGAAATTCGAGACGCCCCCTTCCCGATCGACGCCCTGCACCTTGAAGCGGAAGCGATTACTCGGCGTGATCTGCACCGGATTTGCGGCGTTGCCACCCGGAAACGGGATGTTCAGATTCGGCGTGACCAGCGTCTTGAAGATGATGGAAGAGAACGGAAGGCGCCGCCAGCTCTCCGGATAATCGCGGCGAGGCTCGATCACCTCGATGTAGTTGCGCTGCCACAGATACCCGATCGTCGTGTCAGGCCAGCGGAACTTGCGCTCGGTGATCTGAATCAACAGTGACTGGTGGCCCCACGGGAACAAGCGTCCCTTGGTGACCACCTTCACGAAATAGTCGCGCCCCATCGACACCTGGTGATCCCAGGACACGAGCGGGAGCGGACTCTTCAGCGTGAAGTTGACGTTCGCGTCCAGCCAGCCACCGAGCGCGCTCAACATCAGCTTGTTGGCGCTGATCGGCTTCGGCACGTAGTCGCTGTCGTTCGGCCAGTCGACGTAGTTCGAGCTCAGGTGCACGATGCTGCCGCGCTGGTTCGGGAACAGCGATGGCAGGCCGAAGTTGCCGGGATCCGGCGGCAGATCGAACGACTGTTGCGGCTTGCTCCCGAGGTTGTCGTACGGAAAAGGCCGCGGGAAATCGAAGTCACGCGTCCAGATCGCGCGCACCGTGCGCATGCGATGCGCAGACTCCGTGACGTTGGCCGTCTGTGGATCTCGCGTGGCCAGCCGCGTGTGCCAGAGCTCGTGGCGGCCGTTCTTCTCGCTCTGCGCCGCGGTCGCGGCGTGCGCGAAGCGCGCGTGTTTGTTCGGCGAAAGAATCAGCCGGAACGGCAGCTCGAGCGCCGTCTCGATGTTGGTCGGCGCGCGCGGTCGCACTTGCGGCAGCAGCGTGGGCGACGGATCGATAGCCTCAGCGAGAGTCAGCGACGACGCACCACCCGTCCCGAGCAGGTAGCGCTCTGCCGCCAGCTGATTGCGGGTCCTCGAGATGGAGCGCGTGCGCGACGCAATCGGCGCCGTGGTTATGCCGCCCGGCGGCAGCACCACCCTGCGAGTCGCGTCCGGTGGCGTCGCATTCGGCGCCACGTTCAGCTCGAGCGTGCACAACGCCTCGAGGATGCCCGTCCCCGTGTACGGGATCGGCGCATGATTGGCCGGCACCTTGAACACGAGCCGGCTCGGCCCTGCGATGCGCGCGTTCACCGGCGGCGGCGGCAGCACTGTCGCCGGAAACGGCGGACCGCCCGAGGTGTCCACCGCATTTTCGTCGACCGCTTGCTCCAGGAAGTGCTGCGGCGAAAAATGCACGATGATGTAGGCGGCTCCCGAGCCGTCGTGAACGAGCTCCTGCCCCGCCGCATTCGGCACGAGCTGCAAATTGGCAAACTCGAAGCGCAGCGACACCAAGTCTTCCGGCCGGGTCAGCACCGCGCCGAAGCTCGGAACGATATCCACGCCCAAGTCGCAGCCCGGCAGCCACAGGCTCGCGCCCGATAGCCCCGTGACCTTGAAGAAGTTTCGCCGCGAGATAATCCAGCGCTCGCTCATGAGGAGTACTCCGTCGGAATTCCGGTTCCGCTCCCAAGACGCTCCCCGCCGCAACTTGTCGCACCGATTTTTCACGATTCTGAATTAAGCCGCGATTACGGGCAGTTGGCCGGACTGCGCAGACTGTGGGGCAAACGCGTGAACGGGCGCGGCCGCGCGTCGAGCGACGGCGCAAACGCAGGCCGCCCGCGTCGCGCTGCAACGCGACAACGCGCATGCCCGGAACTGGCGACGCGACGTCGGCGACGGTCCGTGATCGAAGTCAGGCGTTGAGGCCATTCGATCAAGTGCAGTCGATCTGCGACCGTCGAAAGGCATCCACTTGAGCTCTCATCGGGTATTGCCGAAGGCGCTCACGGGTCTGGTCGTCGGCGCGGAGCGCCACCGCGCATGCCCGTGCTGTAGAGAGCGATCGTTACGTGACAATCGGCGCGGGCACTCGCACGATCGCACGCAGAGCATTTCGCAAACGGATGGGGCGTGCGCGCGCACCGTGCGCGCACATTCCCTGCGAGTGGTCAGCGGCTAGTACCGCGACACAGAGGAGGTGACTGTGATCACGCTGCAGCGCGACTCTCAGTCTGCCGGGTGGTCCTGGGGTAAGCCCTGCCGAGCTTCTCGCGCGCTCGGTCCACGGTGAAGAGCCACTTGATTCGAGACTTGTCT
>DATHEN010000793.1:0-8290 GCA_035318565.1 Polyangiaceae bacterium | reverse complement strand
GCAACGACCATCAGCCACGCAGAAGCCAAACCGATACCTAGTGAGCGCATGTGGGTTGTTTTCATGCCGCGGACCATATCAGGTTTTTCGTTAAGCGTGCGAGCACGCGCGCGTCCTTATGGCGTCGAGTCGATACACCCTCTGTCAATCCCGTAGTTTCGTGCACGGAAACAGCCTGTTAACAGTGCATTTTGGCTGCTTGGGTCCGTCTCTTTACGTCGTGATAGGCGATGGATCGAGCGATGCAGAAGCGATGCAGAAGAGGGCGCGACGCAAGGTGCTGAACGGAGCCCAAGCGCTCTCCCCGCAGTATGCCACGACGGAAAAAATTCAGTCGAATAGATTCCTGTTTGGCGGAAGCTTGGCGGGGGCCGCGCGCCGGCGGATTTCATATGTGCGAGTGCCGCCGCGCGTCGCCCGTGGCCGTGCACACCGACCCCCTCCGAGGCCACGCTCGCCCTGCGGGCTCGCGCGTCTGGAGGAGGTCGATGCTTGCGGGTGCCTTAGGGCGTGCGAGCGACGCTCGTGACGGCCTTGTACTCGTGCGCGCTATCCGGGAATGCTCCCGAGCGGACCTCGTCGATGTACTGCCGAACGGCATCGATGGTGTGATCGCCGAGGCTCGCGTAGCGCTTCGCGAACTTGGGTACGTGACCGCGCGACAGACCGAGCAGATCCGTACACACGAGGACCTGACCATCGCAGCCGCGTCCCGCCCCGATGCCGATAGTGGGTACCGACACGGCTCGTGTCACGAGCGCAGCCATGTCCGGAGGCATTGCTTCTATTACGATGGCGTAAGCTCCGGCGTCTGCCAGCGCCTTCGCGTCCTCGATGATCCGCTGTGCGTCGTCCGGTGTTCTGCCTTGGACTTTGAAGCCACCGAGGGTGTGGATGGCTTGAGGCGTCAAACCCACGTGCGCCATCACGGGAATACCGGCGCGCACGAGCTGGTACACGTGCTCCGCCAGGTGCGCCCCGCCCTCGAGCTTGACGCTCTCGAAGCCGCCCCGTTTCAAGAGCTTCCCCGCGTTGCGCAGCGCTTGCTGCGGTGAAGCCTGAAAGGTCATGAACGGCAGATCGCCGACGAGATGCGTGCGCCGCAGTGCACGCGCGACGGCTCGCCCATGGTAACAAATCTCGGAGATCGAAACCGAGAGCGTGTTCGTGTGCCCTTGCACGATCATGCCCAGAGAATCTCCGACCAGGATGACGTCCACCCCCGCTTCGTCGAGCAAGCTCGCCATGGTGAAGTCGTAAGCAGTCGTCATCGTGATCTTCGGCCCGTTCGCCTTGCGTTCACGCAAATCGCGAGCACTGATCTTGCGACGGGTATCCTTCGGCTCTTCGGAAATTGGACGGTACATTTTTCACCTCGGGTCACGGCCCGCAAACGTGGGTCCGTGCCTCGCAGGCGAGTATACGGGCTAAGCCAGCAGCAGACGCGGATCAGGGGCAGACGCCGACCAAGAAGCCTGCTGGTTCTGGCGGCTGGTCTATGCTTTTCACGCAGTTACCCGCGCGGACTACCAAACGTTCGGCGCCTGTTGCGAAGAGCGACAGCTCCCCGGTGACGACCTTCAGGCTGCGGTCCCAGAGCGCGCCTGGACTTGCGATCGGCAGGATCGAAGCCTCACCCCAGCCGCGCAGCGCGACCTCGTACTTTGCATTTTGAAATACAGAAGGGATGTCGGGAAACTCGGGTGCGATGACCTGCAGGTCGAATTCGGCGCTGACGTGAAGCTCCGGCTTCACGCTGAACAGCACGCCAGTCGTGTCCACCGGGCTGAGGCTGAGATCGAACTTGCGCCCGGAGTTGGGATTGAAATCGAGCGAAAATATCGGTACGCCGTCTTTGGTCAGCGTGGACGGTGAGCTGCTCGCGATGTCGCGCACTACCAGGCTGGGCTCACCTGCGGTCACTTGCGTGTGCCAGCGCTGCTCGCCGAGATGCAGCGCCAGCGTGCCGCTGCCCCGGTCGCCGGTTAGAAATGCGTACGGTACGGACAGATCGATGGCGGGCGAGTCTGCGACGATGCTCAAGCTGCCAAGGGAACCTTGTGCACGCAGCGCGAAGGCCGGCACTTTGGCGCCGGCGCGAAGCTCGAGCGTGCCTTGCGGGACATTCACGCCGATCTGAATGGCTTCCGGGATGGAATTCAGCACGGAGATGTCGTTCGGGCCGGCCGAGCTCACCTCCAGGCGCAGCGCACCCTCCGCCAACGTCAACTGGACATCCCCGCTGCTCGCCGCGCCCTGCAAGTGATCGAAGGCGCGCTTCACGTTGTGCATGTCGATCTCGAGCGCGACGGCATCTCGTCTCAACTCGAGCTTCAGTGGGACCGCGCGCTCTGGACCGACCATGAGCTCGACGTCGATTCCTTCCGCGCCCGCCAGTGCGGCCTTCAAACGAATTTCCGCTGCGTCGATGTTCTGAACGCACTCTGCGTTCGGTGCGGGACATTCCTCGGGCGTCGCGCCGCTGCACGGCTGCAGACTCTGGCAGAGCGGCGCGCCCCGCAGCAGGAAGGTGGCCGAGATCCGGTTACTGGACTCGAGGTTTTCGTCGCTGAACAGTTGCTGCTCGAGAAAATTGCCGAGGTCGAGCAAGAACGCGCGTGGATTGAAGCTACATTTCTCGTCCGGTTGGCTCGGGTCCGGGCAACCCCGGGCCGCGTCCAGGGGTGAGCCGAGCTGCGACGGGAACAACGGAACGCTGTCGAACGTGCTCAGAAACGCCGAGACTGCGCCAGACAGCGCGGCCCAATTTTGGTCCTGCGTGAGGGGAGCAATGTCTGGAACGCTGTTGGCGATATTGCCGACGGTTCCCTGCGTTCGTTGCCGGATCTCGCTGGCGGTCACCGGTATGATCGGGTTTCCCACGTCGTCCGAACTGCGCGCGCAGCCCAAGCACGCGCCGAGCAGCAGCGCTGAGGCAGTCAGTAGACGACGGGCGTGCATGACGGATGAGTGCTTGCGCGGAACGTGTTCCGGCGGTCGCCGCGGATTGAACTCGCGAGGCCCACCGGTGGGAGGAGCGCATACTAGCGGTACTCACGCTAAGCGAACAAGCACGTCTCTCTCGTTTTGCGCCTGAAAAACGCGCAGGGGGACCGTCGACAGCGTGCGACTCGAAAATCTCACGAGCACTGCAATATCGGTCGGCCCGAGCCGCACGCCAGCGGTCTCATCCGAGCGAAATGCTCAAGAAGGCACGTGCGTCCAGCTCTGCACTCGAGACGCGCCGGAGTTGCCGCCGCTCGGCTCAGTTCTTTTTGCAGTAGAGCAGCGCAAGTGAAGCCTGACGGTTGTCGAACGCTTGCCCGCCGCCGGCAGACTGAATGGTGATTCCCGTGGGGTTCGTGCTCGAGCCGATGGGGCTTCGCCCGACGCCTTGCGTGCCTCCCTGCACGAACGTCGGCTCGAGGCCGTAGTCCACGACGTTCGGCACCGTGTGCGCGTGTCCCGGATCGCTGACGCCGTGCGCATGAGCCGGCATCTGCGCCGCAGTCAGCGTCACCTGGTCGGCCCCCAGCTTGGCGCCGCGCGCCAGTCCGGTAGTGCTTCCGACCACGACGCGTCCGGCCGCATCCGCCACGGGAGACCAGCCCGCGGGGCACGCCGCGAGATCGAAGGCCATGACGGCTCCGGCCGGCACGACTTGAGTGCTCAGCTGCCCGGTCGCAGCGCTGGCGCGCGCCGCCTCGAGCGCGTACGGCACGGCCCCGAGTTTCGTTCGCCCGAGCGAAGCGCCGTCCACCACTACTTCGATCCAGAGATCGGGACTGGCGGCGATGGCTGCGCCGCAGGTATCCGGCAACACGACTTGAAAGCGTCCGCCGGAGAGAGCCACGGTTTGCGCCACCGTGCACTTCACCGCGCCGCCACTCACGGCGTCGAACAGTTCGATGCGGATCTCTTTGCTGCCGGTGAGCAGCGCACCATTGGCGTCTTCGAGCACGCCCGAATAGGTGAGGGCGCCCGTTGCCGGGACGCCGCCCGCGCCGGCCCGCGTCACCCAGAGCACGAGCACTGCCACGAGAGCGCACAGAGCGCCGAACGTACCGAACACAACGCGCTTGCTCTTCATCGCGTGATGCCTCCTGTAACGCAGATCGATGGGTTGCATAGCCGTGCCGTGAGCTCGAGCGCTTCGTGCTTCAGGCGAACAGCGCCCGACGGAACGCGCACGCCCAGAGAGCCGATCGAGCCTTGAAGGCGAAATGGAGCGCAGGTGCCCGCGCTGCAGACCGGCGTTGGATCGACGCAGGCGCCGCTGCTCTGCCATTCCCCGCCTGCGCAGGTTTGCGGGACGTTTCCGGCACAGCGCTTGTCGCCGGATTCGCACGCTCCCGCATCGCCGTTTTGGGAGTTGACCGAGTGCCGCGAGGAGCTGCTGCAAGCGAGGGTAGCCTCGATCAGGAGCAGCACGGCGCAGGTGAATGAAGCTCTGTTCATGGTGACGGCAGCGAGGAGCTCCGGGTCCCTCGAGTCCTCGCAGTTCGCGAGATTACCTGAGGAGGATCGACTGTCAACGACGGGACTCACGCGCAGAATCGGAACGTGAGCGGGCTCGCGTCGGGATTGCCTACGCACGCCTACACCAGGGCATGTGGCAACTGATCTCGGTCTGAGGGTGTTTGCGGTCGCCGCTCTCGGAAGCCGTGGTACGTTCGTGACGAGCTTGGCAGAGAGGCGCTCGCTTCCGATGACGCACGCTGAGGTTCCGATGGCGAAACCCACGGACGATACGCGCATCGCCCGGGCAGACCAGGTTCAACAGCGCCTGCGCAGCTACCGGCAGTTGCTCGCGCGCCTGCTGCGTTCGGAGGCGCTCTCCACCGGCGACATCGAAACGGCGTATCGCCAGGTGACGGAGCTCGCGGTGCAGCTCTTGGACGTGGAGCGAGCCAGCGTGTGGCGGCTGAATCCGACGAATCGCAAGCTGCGCTGTTTCGATCTCTTCGAGCGCAGCAAAGACGCCCACTCGGAAGGGCAGGTCATTTCTGCCAAGCAAGTGCCGGCCTACTTCGAGGCGATAGGTGACGAGCGTTGTCTTGCCGCGCACGACGCCCACCTGGACCCCCGCACGGCCGGTTTTTCCAACACCTATTTGCGTCCGCTCGGCATCGGCGCCCTGCTGGATGCGCCGATCTGGGTCTCTGGGCGCGTGGTGGGCGTGGTGTGCCACGAGCACGTCGGTGAGGCGCGCCACTGGGAGTTCGAAGAAGAGCTGCTGGCGGGGACGGTGGCGGATTTCGTAGCGCGCGTCCTCGAGGCCGCAGATCGCCTGCGCGCCGAGCGGGTGCTCGGACAGTATCGGCAGCACGTGCAAGAGCTGGTGGGCCTGCGCGGGCGGCAAGTGGAGCGACTGAACGTCGTGCTCCAGCGCGAAGTCAGCGAATTGCACGCGCTGCGCGACCACGAGCGCGAGCTCGAAGAAACGCGACGAGTCTTCGATGCGTCGCCGGTTCCGATGGTGCTCACGCGCCTCGCGGACGCTGAAGTGCGTTACGTGAACGCACGGGCCGCCGAGCTGTTCGAGTATTCGGTCCACGAGATGATCGGCAAGCGTGCGCCGGACTTCTACACGAGTAGCGCCGATCGCGCGGCCTTCGTGGCGGAGCTCCGTGGCTCGGGTCGGGTGGACGGCTTCGTGGCGGAGCTCCGGACCCGCAGCGGGCGACCTTTCTGGGCATTGA
Organism: Polyangiaceae bacterium; assembly: GCA_035318565.1. Lineage (GTDB taxonomy): Bacteria > Myxococcota_A > Polyangia > Polyangiales > Polyangiaceae > DATDJP01. The sequence goes on along the minus strand of DATHEN010000793.1, from coordinate 2,588 downwards.
TGAGCGCAGTTTGCCTCGCTTACGAGGGTGACGAGTGCTTCATGGTCGGATTCTCCGACGTGACGGCGCAAAAGCTCGCCGAGTTTGCCGTGACGCAGGGAGCCCAGAGCCTGCGCGCGCTGTTCGCGGCGGCTCCGGTCGCGCTGGTGCTGAGCCGTCTGAGCGACAAGACCGTCGTGCTCGCAAACCAGCGTGCCGCTGATCTCTTCGAGGTCCCGCTCAGTCAAGTCGTGGGTGAGAAAACGCCGGACTACTACGTCGATCCCGCCGAGCGCGACGAGATCGTGGCGAGGCTCGTGCGCGACGGACACATCGAACAGGGCGCAACCCGCATGCGCACGCGCACTGGAAGAGAATTCTGGGCGACCATCTCCGGGCGCGTCCTCGAGTTCGAGAGCGAGATGTGCGTGCTCGTGGGCGCGCACGACGTCACGGCTCAAAAGGAGCTCGAGGAACAGCTGCGTGAGCTTGCCACACGCGACGCCCTGACCGGTTTGTGGAACCGCCGCCACTTCATGGAGCTCGCGGGTCGCGAGGTGAAGCGCGTCTCGCGCGCACGAGCAGCGCTCGCGCTGTGCATTCTCGACGCCGATCAGTTCAAGCGCATCAACGACATGCACGGCCACCCGGCAGGAGATCGCGTGCTCGTCGCGCTCGCGCGCGCCGCAGAGAGCGTCTTGCGCAGCTCGGACGTGCTGGCCCGTGTGGGAGGCGAAGAGTTTCACGTACTGCTGCCGGATACGGACGCTGCCGGCGCCGCAGGCGTCGCCGAACGCATCCGTGAAGCCATCGCGAACGTCAGTGTGCGCTCGGAAAACGGTGCCGCCATCCGTCCAACCGTTAGCATCGGTGTCACGGTCTACCGCCGCGGGGACGACCTGCAGGCGCTGCTACACCGAGCCGACGCGGCGCTGTACCGCGCCAAAGAGCAGGGAAGAAATCGCGTCGCCACGGACTAGCACTGAATCTCGGCCTACGCGGGCGTGTGCTCGGCAAGAAAGAGCTGGATACGCTCGACTGCGCGTGCCGTGTCGTCCCCCTCTTTCCAGCTTTGAATCAGCGCGGCACGCGGCGCTAGCTCGACGATCTCTTCGGAGGTTTGCGTGGGATGATAAATGTCGTTGCCCCGCAGCACGAGCAACGGAACCGCGCAGCTTCGGACGAAGTCGCGCGACACGTTGAAGACGAACTCGCCGCCGTACATGTTCTGCCGAAAGCTCGCCAACGCCTCGGGTGAGATGTCGGATCGCTTGGCGGCGAGCTCGCCAGCCCACCCGTCGAACATCTGAAAAAATACCTCGCGGTTCTCGGCGTGGAGGCCGATCGGCTGCTGCAGCACGGCGGCGCTGACTCGCTCCGGTGCGGCGGACATCAGTCCAAAGCAATACGAGCAACCGATGCAACCACCCAGCACATGACAACGAGACACCCCCAGCTCGTCCAGGAGCGCCAGATGATCGCTGGTGTACGTCTGCCAGCCGTCTTCCGCGCTGACGGGTGCGCGGGACTTGCCGGCATTGCGCTGATCCATCGCGATCACTCGATACCGCGAGGTCAGCTCGGCGATGGGATTGTAGGGCGTACGACTCCAGAACTCGATGCTCGAGCGCATGCCGCCTGGAGCGAACAACACGAGCGGATACCCCGAGCCGTGGACCTCGTAGTAAATCGTAACTTCGCCGTGCACGAATTCAGCCATGGCTCCGTGAGCCTGACACGAGCAGCGGCGCGAACCGAGCTCCTTTTGGACGCTCGGGCTACTTGAAGAAGCCGCCCAGTGCGTTCTTGGCTGCGTCCACGGCGCTATCGACGCGCTCTCCGGACAGTGCGGACTCTACGGGGCCGCGCAGCGCTTCCGGCAAACGCGAGCCCACGAATCCCTTGATGACCTGAGCGGCCTTCTCGGCCTGTGCCTCGGAAAGGTCGGCTTTCTGCACGAGCTCGGCGATGAGTGCTTTCATGGCGCCGAATATAACGCTGCGGCCTGGGCCGCGCCTCTGTGCTTTCTTCCGGCGCTGGGCCGGTCAATTCCGACCAAATTCGAGATCGGCCAGGATGTCGCCGTTGAAGTCGAAGCGCCACGGATCCGGCTTCGTTCTCGGGACAACGTGTGGCTCCTGACCTTCGAGCGCGGCGAGTAGATAGTCGCGGCTCTCGCGCCAGAGTGTCTCGGAGAAATTCGGGCGAAAGAAGCCGAAATGGCCGACTTCACGAGCTCCGAGTTGACTCGGGCGCAAGACACGCAGCGTAAGCTTCGAGTTTTGAACCTTCTCTACGAACTCTTGCACCGCGCGCTCCGGGGCGAACGCGTCATCGGTGAAGGAATAGAGCAACGTCGGCAAATCGAAGCGGCTCATGCGCGCGCGCGCGTCGGGGTGGTAGCGGAACAGATAGTCCGGATGCCGGCACCAGCGGGCCCACTCCAGGGCGACACCGGCTGGCAGATCCACTCCGAGCCCGGCCTTGCCGGGCAAGTAGCCCCAGAGGCGGCTCAACACCGGCACGAGCCCGTACCAGTAGAGGGCGTAGCGTGCGCGTTCGGGCGCCGGCCAATTGCCCCAGTAACCGAGCTGCGCGCCAACGAGCAC
>DATHEN010000792.1:0-9379 GCA_035318565.1 Polyangiaceae bacterium | reverse complement strand
GGCCCGCAGCTCGAAAACGCGAGCGCGAGCGCGATCAGGAAGCCCCTGGGAAAGCGGACGGGAAAAAAGGAGCCGAACCTGCTCAGCGGGTCTAGGTGCGGCGTATCCACCCCGTGCGTGTAGACCAGGAGCGGACGGCCGTCCACGCGGGACCTGGCATTCGCCGATGCGGGGAGCGAGGCATCTGCTAGGCTTTTGGGACCCTCTACCCGGCCCAGAGACGAAGCGGATGGTCAAGCCTCAGGATCGCGTCTTGCGCGCAATGACCGACGACGGAGCCTTTCGAGTGATCACGGCTCGCACCACGGAAACCGTGCGCCGTGCCGTCGAAGCGCAGCAAGCCAGCGGCAGCACGGCACGAAACTTTGGCGATTTGATCACGGGCGCGATTTTGTACCGGGAGACGATGGCGCCCCAATTGCGCGTTCAGGGCATCGTAAAGAGCGCAGCTGGGGCGGGCAGCTTGATCGCCGACTCGCACCCTTCCGGAAAGACCCGCGGCTTGATTCAGCTCCGCGAAGGCGGGCAAGACATCGACCTCGGCAGCGGCGGTATCTTGCAGATCATGCGCACCATGCCGAGCGGACGCATCAGCCAGGGCGTCGTGGAAATGGCCGCGGGCTCTGCCGTCTCCGAGGCGCTGATGGCATACATGCAGAGCTCCGAGCAGATCGTGTCGATGATCGCCGTGAGCACCGTGTTCTCGGGAGATCGCGTGCTCGCTGCGGGCGGCTATTTGGTGCAGCTGTTGCCGGAGGTCGACCGCGGCGCGCTAGCGATCATGACCGAGCGCCTCGAGGATTACAAAACCATCGACGCGCAGGTGAATCGCGCCGAGTTCTCGCCCGATTCATTGCTCGATGAGTTGCTGTACGGCATGCCGTTCACTCGCCTCGGCGACAGCGAGGTCGGCTTCGATTGCTGGTGCGATCAACTGCGGCTCATGTCAGCGCTGGCCTCGTTGCATCGTTCGGACATCGAGCACCTCATCGAAGGCGGTGAGGTGCTCGAGATATCCTGCGACTATTGCGGCAAGCAGTATCGCATCGCGCCCGCGCAATTGCGCGGGCTGCTCGAACAGAGCTGAGTCAGGGGCCGACGTGTTCGGGCTTGGCGCGGAGCTGCACCAACTGCTCCTGGAGCTGCTGAGCCGAGTTTGTATCGACGTGATCGCTGTGACACGACGCCTTGCTGCCCTGCTCCGCCCCGACCGCGTGCCGCGTCTTGCTGGCGAGCCGGTGGATTTCTTCGGGTGAGAGCACGCCGCGCTTCTCCAGGATGGCGCGCTGCTCACCGTTCAACGCCGGAGATCGCTGTACGCGCTCGCGCTCGAAGCCGTCGGCCTTGCCGCTCGCGAACTCTACGATTTCCTTGGAGATGCGCACGGAGCACCAGTCGTGACCGCACATGGCACAGAAGTCCGTGTCCACGTCCAGGTCTTCGTCGTGAAATGCCCGCGCCAGGTCAGCGTCGAAGGCGAGCTCGAAGTGCTTCTCCCAGTTCAGCGCGGCGCGCGCCTTGGTGAGGGCGTCGTCCCAATCGCGGGAGCCCGGGATGCCGAGAGCCACGTCCGCGGCGTGCGCGGCTATCTTGTACGCGACGCAGCCCTGTTTCACGTCGTCCTTCTTGGGCAGGCCCACGTGCTCTTTGGGCGTGACGTAGCAGAGCATGCTCGCGCCGTGGAACGCTGCCGCGGTAGCGCCGATGCAACTCGTGATGTGATCGTAGCCGGGGAATACGTCCGTGACGAGCGGCCCGAGTACGTAGAACGGCGCGCCGTGGCAGAGCGTACGCTGGAGCTTCATGTTGTACTCGATCTGATCGAACGGCACGTGCCCGGGCCCCTCCACCATGACCTGACAACCCTTGCGCCAGGCGCGTTCCGTGAGCTCGGCCAGGGTTTCGAGCTCCGAGAGCTGCGCTTCATCGCTCGCGTCCGCGAGCCCGCCAGGCCGCAGGCCGTCTCCCAGCGAAAACGAGACGTCGTACTCGCGCATGATGTCGCAGATTTCGTCGAAGTGCGTGTACATCGGGTTCTGCTTCTTGTGCACGAGCATCCACTTGGCGAGCAACGAGCCGCCCCGGCTCACGATACCGATCAGCCGGCGCTGCACGAACGGTAGATGCTCGCGCAGAACGCCGGCGTGGATCGTGAAGTAGTCCACGCCCTGACGCGCCTGCTCGAGCAAGCTCTGCATGATGATGGACTCGGTGAGATCCTCGATCTTGCGACCGATGATCATCGAGTAGATCGGCACGGTTCCGATCGGCACCCGGGAATCGTGGATGATGGCCTGCCGGCACTCGTTCAGGTCGCCACCCGTCGAAAGATCCATCACGGTGTCGGCGCCCCAGCGCTCGGCCCAGCGCAGCTTCTCGACTTCCTCGTCGGTGCCGCTCGAAACGGGCGATGCGCCCATGTTCGCGTTCACCTTCGTCAGGCTCGCACGACCGATGCACATCGGGTCGAGCCGATGTGCAAGGTGCACCTTGTTCGCGGGGATGATCATGCGCCCGCTCGCCACTTCGCCGCGCACCTGGTCGGCGCTGAGGTGCCGCTCGCGTTCCGCGACGCGACGCATCTCGGGAGTGATGCTGCCGAGCCGCGCGTGCTCGAGTTGAGTGACGGGCGCTAAGCCCCGTGGAGCGCGTGCGCCCTCGGTCGTGCGCTCCCAGCCGACTGGCAAGAAGTCCCAAGCCGTCTTCGAGCTCGGCGCGGGCATGCCAGGCGTATCGGGCGAGGAGAAGCTCAGCGCGCCTCCGACCGCCGGCGCGTTTGCAAACGAACCGGGGTTCGTACCCTGAGCCTCCGAAGAGGGATTTGAGGCTCCGCGCAACGGCAGCATTCTTCGCGACATCGACATTCTCCTTTGGCGAGGGAGAGGGACGCCGCGACCGACGTCGCTTCCCTACGCCGGTGCTAACCGGATCAGGTTCTACGGGTGCTTCTCAGCGGCCACGGGCCGCGCCCCGAGCGACGCGCGGACCATACGCGAGTCTCGGGCGCGTGCCTACGGGCCTCGCGCGGTCCGCATGAAAAAAAGCGCCGCGGCGCTGGGCTGTGGGGCCGAGCGCCGCGGCGCAGGCAAGGCGAGTTCGACCCGAACGGCAGCGCCGTGCACGAGTCTTCGGGCAGCACCACGCCGCCCGGACACCCGTTGTCAGACCTCGCCGATCAATGGCAACTTCTTCATGAGTGAGACCCCTCTCTCCGTTGATGCACCCTTGCCGGTTGCGCGCCGGGTATTGTCTGGCTGGCACAAGCACGAGCGCGATGTCGCGCCCGTCCGAATGCTATTTCTAGGCATGCTCCACGTCAGGAAAAGAGCAGGGGCGTTTACGCAACGTTTCAGCGATGAGTGAAGAGCTGATCCGCATCAGCCGCAGGCTGTGCAAACAGCTCGAAGGCCTGAATTTTTCTGCGCCTGTTGCATATGTCTACAATCCGCTCGTGTACGCTCGGCGGCCGCACGAGCTGTACTTGACTCGGTACGGCTCGGGTCCGAAACCGGTCGTGCTGCTCGGCATGAATCCCGGTCCGTTCGGCATGGCTCAAACCGGGGTTCCGTTCGGTGACGTGTGCGCGGTGCGCGACTGGCTCGGCATTTCGGCAGACGTGGCGCGCCCTTTACACGAACATCCGAAGCGCCCCGTACGCGGCTTCTCCTGCGAGCGCCGTGAAGTGAGCGGTAGCCGGCTGTGGGGCTGGGCCGAGCAGCGCTTCGGAGACCCGCAGCGCTTCTTCGAGCAGTTTTTCGTCGTGAATTACTGCCCGCTCGCGTTCATGGAAGAGAGCGGGCGTAACCTGACCCCGGACAAGCTACCGGCGAGTGAACGGGGGCCCCTCTTCGAGCTGTGCGATCGCGCGCTTTCGCAAACCATCAAGGTGCTCGAGCCGGAAATCGTAATAGGCGTCGGCGCTTTCGCCGAGCAGCGTGCGCGCCAGGCGCTCGGCTCGGGCCCCATCCGGATCGGAACAATTTTGCACCCCAGCCCCGCCAGCCCAAAAGCCAACCGCAACTGGGCCGGCCTGGCCGAAGAACAGCTGCGCGCCTGCGGGGTTTCGGTCTAGGGTCCCGGGGACTCGTGCCCGTGCCTGTGCCCGCGCCCGTGCCCGCAACTTTCCAGGGAAAGTTGGCTTGGGAGATTGACCCGGCGACGACTGCCGGCCGGCGTACCAACGGGCTTCTAAGGGCGGGTTTACGGGCACGGGCCGTTTACGGGCTAGAGCAGGTTGGCCTATAGGGATGCGCTAGAAATCGAGGGCTTTAGCCAGTGCCTAAATTCACTTGGAACATCGATCCGATCATCACGCACATCGGGGGTTTTCCCCTGCGGTGGTACAGCCTTCTGTTCGTGGGCGTCTTTCTGGGCGGCTATGCGCTGCTCAATTGGCAGATTCGCCGCGGTGGGGGCGATGAAGAGGAGGCCGGGGACTTCATCGTCTACGGCGTGCTCGGAGTACTCGTGGGCGCGCGTCTGGGCCACGTGCTCTTTTACGACCTGGACAAGGCGCTGGCCGACCCGATGTGGATCTTCAAGATCTGGACCGGGGGCCTCGCGAGCCACGGCGCCGTCATCGGGCTCGCGATCGCGATGTACGTCTTCTGCAAGCGGCGTCGCATTCCATTCCTGGAAGGCGCCGATCGCTTCACCTTCTCGGGCGCGCTGGGTGCCACGCTGGTCCGAATCGGAAACTTCTTCAATTCGGAAATCGTAGGCAAAAAGACGGATCAGAGCTGGGGCGTGCAGTTCCCCCGCTATGACGAAGATCCGATCAGTTACCGCTACCCCACGCAGCTGTTCGAAGCGGCGATCGGCATCTTCGTGCTGGTTGCGTTGTTGGTGTTCGACCGCGCGCTCGGCAAAGAGAAACGCCCGCGCGGAGCCATGATTTCGTTCTGGTTCGCCGTCTATTTTCCGCTGCGGTTCATCATCGAATTTTTCAAGGAACCGCAAGTCTTCCAGGGCGCCAAGCTCGACATGGGCCAGTATCTGAGCATCCCCGGCGCGCTGCTCGGCGTCATCGGCCTCTACTGGTCTTTCAAGCGGCGCATCCCAGCGGGCTGGTACGAGGAGTACGACCCGAACCGCGAGCCGCGCAAAGCGGGCGACCCAGACGTGGACGCGCAGTTCGCGCCCGGTAAGCGCAAGAAGAAAAAGAAGAAGGGCTCGAAGAAAGCCAAGAAGAAGGTCGCAGCAGCCAGCACCGAGGCGGCACCCTCCACGTCCAGCAAAGACACTGAATCGAGCGCTTCCGGCGACGCACCCGAGTCAGAAAAGCCCGCGCCGGACGCAACACCGGGCGACCTCGAACCTCAGCCGAAGTGAACGGCGCGCGTTCCCGTCCGGCCCGCGGGATCAGCGAGACTGACGCCCTTCCCATTTGGTTTTCTTAGTTCGTTGCTGAACTTGAAAAATCAAATAGGAAGGGTATCGCGGATTGAAGAGGGTACGAGGCAGAGACAACGCGCGAACCAGCGGACCGCACGCTCTCTCTTCGACGCACTACTCGACTTTGCCAGGCAACGTCACTCAGGCCAGCACGTCGGCCATGCTGTACAGCCCCGGCTGCTGGCGCGCGACGAACTGCGCGGCGCGGAGCGCGCCGTGTGCGAACAAATCACGGTTCGAGGCACGGTGCGTCAGCTCGAGCCGTTCGCCGGGACCAAACAAGTACACCGTGTGGTCGCCGATGACGTCTCCGCCTCGGACACCGAACACGCCGACTTCTTCTCCAGTTCGGGCGCCTACGTTGCCGTCTCGGCCGTGCAACTCCAGAACCGGGCTGCGTACGCGTTTCACGGCTTCGACGAGGCGCTTGGCCGTGCCGCTCGGGGCGTCGATCTTCTTGCGGTGGTGAATTTCGACGAGCTCCACGTCGTACTCGGGACCGAGGCGCCGCAGCGCCCACTCCACCGCTTCGGCCAAAACCTGCACGCCGAGGCTCATGTTCGCCGCCCAGAGGACCGGCACCATTTCGGCGATGCGGCGCAACGCTTGCTGCGCCTGCGGATCGAGATTCGTGGTGCCGCTCACGACGGCCACCTTTTGGCGTCCGGCGACCGCGAACAGGCTCGGCACGGCGGACGCGGTCGAAAAATCGATCACGACGTCCGCACCCAGAAGGCCCGACGAAACATCCGGCGAGGCCACGACTCCTAGCGTACCCACGCCCGCGAGCTCCCCGACGTCGCGGCCGACGTGCGGGTCCTCGCTCGAGCACACCGCACCGACCACCTGCAAGCCGTGAGCTGCATTCGCCAGCCGGACGAGCGTGAGACCCATGCGCCCCGTCGCGCCGTGCAATGCGATTTTCACGCTGCCTCGTAGGTCTTCAGAGCTTGCGCCACCTCGGCTCGACACTGCTCGCTGGCTTCGACGAGCGGCAAGCGCACCGTGGGCTGCATGCGGCCGTGTGCCGCGAGCGCCGCCTTGATCGGCGCGGGGCTGGGTTCGAGAAAGAACGCGCGATGCACGGGGAGCAAGCGAAAGTGTTCGCTCCGTGCGTCGCGCCAGCGTCCCGCGTCCGCGGCGCGGACCACATCGCTCACCTGCTTCGGATAGAAGTTGCTCGTGACGCTGATCACGCCGCGGGCGCCCACGCTCATCAGCGGTAACGTCAAGATGTCGTCACCGCTCAGCACCGCGATACGCTCGCCCACGCGGCGCACGATTTCCTGGCAGTAGAGTGCGTTGCCGCTCGCGTCCTTCAAGCCGACGACATTCGGGTTCGTGTCGAGAATGCGCAGCAGCGAGTCGATGCTCAGCTCGACCACGGATCGTCCGGGGATGTTGTAGACGATGACGGGCGCGTCGACGGCCTTGGCTATCTGGCTCACGTGCTGAATCAAGCCCTCTTGCGACGGCTTGCTGTAGTACGGCGTCACGATCATCACGCCGTCCGCGCCGGCTTCGATCGCGGCGCGCGAGGCCTCGACGCTCTTCTTCGTGTCGTTGGTGCCCGTTCCTGCGTAGACGCGCGCGCGGCCCTTGGCCAGGCGTGCCGTCCGCTGAATGAGCTCGCGCTGCTCGCTATCCGTCAAGGTGGGCGACTCGCCGGTCGTACCGCAAGGCACGAGTCCTGAGACGCCGCCCGCGAGTTGCGCCTCCACGAGCGCTTCGTAAGCAGCAATGTCCACGGCGCTGCCGTCCCTCACGAACGGGGTGACGAGCGCGGTGAAAACGCCACTCAAACCCGGGTCAGTCATGGGCGTTGTCTGACGCGATCGCGCGCCGGACGCAAACTTTCCATCCGTGGCGGCCCAATTCAGGGTCTCGGCGCGGACGTCCGCCCGCGCCTGGCGGCGGCCTCAGCGGCGCCGAAACGACGCTATGAAGTAGCCGTCCGTGCCATGTTCGAACGGGAGCAGGCGCAGCGCCGTGGCATCGGGCGCGAGCAGGTGCTCGAGCTCCGGCGCATCGAAAGGTGCGGGTTCGAGAACGTCGCTCACCTGCGCCACCACCGCCTCGGCTTCTTCCCGCAGCACGCTGCACACCGCGAACACTACGCGCGCGCCGGCCCGCGCACGCTGCGCCGCAGCGCGCACGATCTGGGCGGCGAGCTCGCCCAGACGCTCGGGATCGCCTTCTCCCAGGCGGGTCAGAATTTCCGGACGGCGCCTCAGCGTCCCTGTCCCCGTGCAGGGCGCGTCGATCAGCACCCGGTCGAAGCCATCCGGTACGGACCCCGGGCCGCGAGTCCAATCGATCGCGGCGGTGCGCGGTTTCGGCAGGCGCAGGCGCTCGAAGTCCTGCTCCAGCAAGCGTAGCTTCGCCGGGTAGAGATCGGCTGCCCAGAGCTCGCCGCTTTCGCCCAGCTGCTCGGCAAACAATGAGGTTTTCTGCCCGCGGCCCGCGCAGGCATCGAGCACGCGATCCCCGGGTCGCACCCCGAGCGCGAGGCCGACCACCTGTGCGCCCTCCTCCTGGACGATGAAGCCGCCTTCGGCATAGCCAGCGAGCTCGCGCGGATCTCCGCCTTCGGTGAGCAGACGCGCGCGCGGAGACGCGCGACCCGGCGGCGCTTGCTCGAGCCAGGTCATGGAATCGAGCGAGCGGACCACGCGGAGCGCGAGCGGCGGAGTACTCGCAGCGCCGAGTAGCAAAGGCAGGTCCTCGGAACCGGCTACGCTCTGCAGGCGCTCGACCAGCCAGGCTGGAGCGCTGGCCACAATCGCGCGCTTCTCGTCGAGTGGCTCGCTCGTCGCGAGCTTACGCAGGACCGCGTTGGCGAAGCCCGCTACCTTCTGGCCGCGCAGCTTGCGCACCGCGCCCACTGTCTCGTCGACGGCGGCAAACGCGGGGATGCGATGCAAGAGTAGGATCTGATACGCACCCAGCAAGAGGTGCGCCAGAACTTGCGGATCTCCCTTCGCCACGCCGCGCGGGGCGAGCGTAGACAGCCGGGCCAGGAGCGCTGGCCGCACGCGCAGCGTTCCATACACGAGCTGCGTGGCCAGAGCGCGCTCGCGCGCATCCAGTTGCGGATAGCGGCGTAACTCTGCGTCCAGTGCGGGGGCTGCGTACGACTTGTCTTCGAGCACGCGCCCGACGACCTTGGCGGCGATGTCTCGGGCGGAAGGCAATCGCGCAGCCGGCTTCGAGCTCATCCGATGAGCTCGCGGACCTGGCTCACGATCACGTCCCAGCGTTCCTCCACGTCGTTCTTGCACACCAAAATCATCAGCCCGAGCAGGAGCACCATGCCGACCAGGTGCGCAATCTCGCGAACGCGCAGCGGAAGAGGCCGGCGCATCACCGCTTCGATCAAGAAGAACATCAAGTGGCCGCCATCGAGCGTCGGGATGGGCAGCAGATTCAAGAGCCCCAGGTTGATGCTGATGAGCGCCATCACCCAGATGAAATAGTCCGGACCTTTCCTGCCCTCCTGCCCCGCAACCTCGTAAATCTTGATGGGCCCCGACAGTGAATCCAGGCTCAGCTTGCCCTCTGCCAGTCGTACGAAGGCGATCAAAGTGAAGCGTGTGACGGCGACGGTCTCCTCCACCGCCTTCTCGAGCGCATAGCGAATCGGAGCCGGGTGTTCGACCCGCTCCTCGGGCGCGAGTGGGATCCAGTGCTCGACCTCCTCGCGCCGCACCTGGAAGGTGCCGGAACGGCTGCGCCCGTCACGCGCCGCGAGGTAGTCGATGCGATGCGGTCGATCCAAGCCCGCGCGCAGCCGCTCGCGGAACGTGGACCATGCGGGCATCGGCTCGTCGTCGAGGCGAAGAATCTTGTCACCGGGTCTGAGCCCCGCCTTGTAGAGGTAGGAGTCCTCGGGCACGACCGCCGCATAGAGATCGGCCAGCTCGATTCCGGTGCGGCTCAACAAATCCGTACCGTTCGCGTCGGGCGTGAGCGCGACCACGCCGGC
>DATHEN010000791.1:0-5870 GCA_035318565.1 Polyangiaceae bacterium | reverse complement strand
CAGTGCGAAGCGGCTTGCGCGGGGCTCTTGGCCCGCGTTCGCAAGGAGCACGGCATTTGATCGACGCCTCGCTTCGCACTCACGTGGAAGCGGCGCTCCGGGGCCAGATCACGGCTCTGCGTCCGATCGCGGGCGGCGGCATCAACGAGGCGTACGCGCTCGAGCTGGCTGACGGGCGTCGAATGTTTCTGAAGACGAATTCGAGCGCTGATGCCGCGATGTTTCCGGCTGAAGCGCGCGGCCTCGGCTGGCTCCAGGAAGCGGACTGCTTGCGTATTCCTCGGGTGCTGGCGGTTTCTTCCGGTGACGACGCCGAGCCCGGCTTTCTGGTGCTCGAGCTGATCGAGAGTGCAGGGCACTGCCGGGGCTTCGACGAAATTCTGGGCCGCGGACTGGCCGCGTTACATCGCTTCGGGGCTGCGGCTTTCGGGCTCGATCACCACAACTTCATCGGTCGCTTGCCTCAGTCGAACCGCACGCACCCGAGCTGGGCAGAGTTTTACTGGCACGAACGTTTGCTTCCGCAGCTCGAGCTCGCGTCGCGACGGAAGCATATCTCTGCCGCGTTACGCAGTCGCTTCGACCGCTTGGCGCAGCGCCTGTCCGAGTGTGTGGGTCCCGACGAGCCGCCGGCGCGACTCCATGGCGACTTGTGGGGCGGGAACCTGCACGCCGATGAGCGAGGCCAGCCCTGCCTGATCGATCCTGCCGTGTACGGCGGTCATCGTGAGGTGGACCTGGCCATGATGCGGCTGTTCGGCGGCTTCGGGTCGCGTGTTTTCGACGCGTACCAGGAAGCGTTCCCGCTCGCGCCGGAACACCCACGGCGCGTGCAGCTCTACCAGCTGTACCCGCTGCTGGTGCACGTGAACCTGTTCGGCTCGAGCTATGTGGGTCAGGTCACCCGCGCGCTCGAGCCGTATTCGTGAGCGGTTGCCGCTGCGGCACTCGATCGGCTTGACGCCGTGCGCGCGGCGCCGAAGCTTCTCCGGATGAGCACGGCGAGCCGCCTCCTATCCATCGTCGAAGGCGAAGAGCTTCTGGCCGCGTTGCGGCGCGAAGCTGCGGGCGCTCCGGCGTGGGTGCAGGCCGTAGGCCAGGTGGAGCAAGCGGAGATCAAGCTGGTCGGGCAGGGGGCCGATCGACGGCGCAGCGTCGCGGCGCGCACGACGTTGGTTTCACTCGCTGGACCTGCTGGTGGACCTTACGGCGTGACTTTGGTGCGCGACGCTCATTCGGGAAGCGAATTCTACGGCGGTCTTTTGTTGAGCGCGCGCTCGCTCGGGGTGACCGCGTGGATCGCGCCGGCCGAGGCAGCGCCAGGGCTCACTCTCTCGGGCATCGCGGTGGCGCCAGAGGATGAAGAGCACGAGGAGCTCATGCCGGAAGTGGGCGATCTCGTCACGCATTTCGCGTTCGGTCTGTGCGAGGTGCTGATGGTCAACGGCGACCGCCTCAAGATCCGTGACGTGGCCGAGACGGCTCGAGTGCGGGAAATCTCGATTGAGAGACTCAAAGTCGAAGGGCCGAGCGAAGAGCGCGGCAAGCGCCTGTTCACGCTCGTCCGTAAGGGGTAGGCATGAGTATGTCGAGGCAGAGCCCGGTTGGTGACGCGCTCGAGCACTTGCGCGCCACCGACCGCGCGCTTCGGCGAGGCTCCCAGCTGGCGTCGCTGTGTCCCGGCCGTGCCGAGGCGACGCCGCTCGCAACTTTGGGCCAAGAGTTGCTGGCGGCCGATGAGCATCCGCAAATCGCGCGCGCGTTTGCCTGGGGCTTGTGCGGAATAGCACAGGCCATAAAGCGGAATTTTCCCGGCAATCTGTTCTGGGATCTCGATTTTCTGGCCGCTCGCTTGCTCGAGGTCGACGCCGCAGCACCAGCAGCCGAGCGCGTAGAGTCGATGGAACAGCTGACTCAGTCCATCATTTCTCTGCAGAACCTGTTCAGTCATGCCTCGCGCATTCAGTTCCGATACGCGCACGATTTTCTGTACGGCTTCGACTGGGTGAAGTGGGTAGCGCGCGATCCCGCGACTCGCGCGCACGCAGGACCTTTCGCGCACGAGTTCCTGCGCGGCATGCAGGAGCGTGGCGCGGAGATCCTCAGCTTGATCGCCCAGGACGACGACAAGTATCCGCACATCAGTCCGAACAGTGATCGAAATCCGTTTCGCTTCGTGCGTGATCCGCGCGCCGAGGAATTGCTGCATCGCGACCTCGCCGAGCGGGATCTACTTCCGCTGGCCGCCTGGTCCGCTCGCGCCGAGCCGGTCTGGAATCGCCCGTACGCCGAGCTCAGAAACGAGCGCGCGCTCTCGCTCGGTCTGTCCGAACGGGGTGCGCTCAGCGCGAGCTGAGCGACGCGAACGCCCAAGCCAGCTGGGTGAAGGTGATGGCTGCGCCGCAGGCGATCACGAAGCGCAGACACGCGCCGTGCTGGTTCGCTTCGGCCGATTTGACCAGGCTCGCGGCCCAGACCAGGCACAGGAGCGGAGTCAGCAGCGCGCCCCCGAGTGTGTAGACGCTGGCGGCGGGCGCAACGAGTCGCGAGGCGGCCATGGCTACGGCGATCACCACCAGGCACTGCACGCGTCCTGCGAGCTGGCCGCGCCGGACGGGAAGACTGCGCTTGCCCGCTGCTCGATCCGCGGGGACGTCCGGCAGCGAGGTCACGATGTTGCCGGCGTAACCCAGCAGGAACAGTGGAATGAACGCGGGCAGCGGAAAAGCCGACAGGGTGCCGCACTGCAGGTAGAAGCCAATCGCAGGAAGCACGACGCCGAGGCCCAGCCCCTGAAGCCATTCCCCGCCGCCGCGGTATGAAAGGCGAAAGGGCGGAAAGCTGTACGCCCACAGCAGGCTGACGGCGAACGAACACAAGAGCAGCATCCACAGGAGCTGGAGCTTCAAGGTCAGGTACGCCGAGAAAACCGCCATCAGCGCGACCATGAGCAGCGCTGCATGAGCGAGTGAGCGCGGACTGAGCTTGCCCTCGGGCACGACGCGCGAGCCGCCCGAGAAGCGGTTGTAGGTCTTGTTCAGTACGTCGCCCTGCCAATCGGCCACGTCGTTGGCGAAGACGATGAACAGCTGATTCAGCACGCCGAACACGAACGCCAGCGCACAGCGACTCCAGCTGAACTCTTTGAAAGCCGCGTAGGCCAGCGCCTGGCCCACGAGCAGCGGAGGAGCAATATTGCCTTGCGCGAGCGGACGAGCGGCCTGAAGCCAGACGCGGAAAGTGGATGCGTGCAAATTGAACCCGGCGCTTCTATCACTACTGTTCAGGTGCATGGGATTTCTCGTCGTCGCCTTCGCGCTCACCCTGGGCGGCTCCGCGTTGGCTGCGCCGGGCACCGGCGCGGCGCCCGCGCCGATCACGCGAGATCCCGATCCGTCTTCGGCTCGCAAAGCCCTGGCCGTGGGAGCTTCGATATTTCCCGGAGTGCTGGTGCACGGCAGCGGCCACTACGTGCTCGGACAGACAGCTCCTGCGGGAAAGCTGCTGCTCTGGGAAGCAGCCGGTCTCGGTGGAATCCTGGGCGGCGGTCTGCCGCTGTATTTCTCCGGGGCCTCGCGTTACCTGGTAGCGCCTGCCGCGCTGCTGGCTGGCGCAGGATTCGGGCTGTTTGCCGTAACCTTCTTGGCGGACGTGTACGGCACTGCCGCCGCAGACGGCGGAACGGGCAGCCCGCTCACGGAGTTGCCGCTCATCGAGGCGGAGCTCGGGCAACGCTATGTATACGATCCGCAGTTTCGCTATCGAAATTTGGTCGTGCAAGGCTTCGACTTGCGCTGGGCCAACTTGAGGCTCGCGCCGAGCGCGGCCTACGCGCTCGAAGACGCCAACCTGCGCGCGCGAGTGCTTGCCGGAGTGCGCTTGCTGGGGCCGATGGCCTCGCCGGACGCCGCCGCGCGCGACGCTACCGCGCTCGACGCGGAAGTCGCCTTGACGCATCACCGCTTCGCGCGTGAAGGCTTCAGCTCGAGCAGCGCGGAAGCCGCGCTGCAGGGACGGCTCGATCTCGCGCGCATCGATCGCGCACTCACGGGCTCCTTTGCCGAGTTTGGGGCGGGCTTCGCGTTGGCCGCGCTCGACTACGAAGCGCCGGGTTTGAAGTTCGCCGAGGACCTGGAATCGTTGTTGCTGATGCGCTTCGCCTTCGGCATGTATCTCGGACACGAGCCCGCGCGGCGCGGCTCCGAGCTGGCCCTTTACTATGACCACCGGCACGACGGGTACGCAGCCGGGCTGAAGCTCACCGGTCTCGGCAGCGGGGTGCTGGGGCACTTCGGAGCTTCGTTGCGTTATTTCTTCGAGGAGAACTGGGGCCTGCGCGCGGAGGCTGAAGTGGGTTCGGCTTACGTCGTGGGTTTGTCCGGCTTGTTCCGTTACGGAGGGAGTCACTGACATGCGGCTAGTGCTGTGCTCGGTTCTGGTGCCCTTCTTCGCCGGCTGCGTGCGCCCCACCGAAGAGCGCGCCGAAAGCGATCGAGAGGTGGGCTCGGTGAACGTCGCCGGTTCCAGGTTTCGGGTGGAAGGTGGCCTCGCCGCAGTTCGCAGCGCGAAGCCGGGCGAGGTCGTACTTTGGGCGAGCGCGCCCGCGCTGCGCCTGCACGTCGATGTCGGCGACTCGGCTGCCGGTCCCCTGCGCCTGGAGCTTCAGAACTGCCTTTCCGATACTGAGCTTCGCGCCTTCGGCGCCGGCGTGCCGGTCGACGTCGAAGCGCTCCCCTCGAGCATTCCAACGCGCAAATTTTGGTCCGTATCGCTGCCCGCGGGTGGCTCCTTTACGCTCGTGTTCGAGCCGCCCGACACGAACGAGCGCGCGCCGTTTCGCTTTGCGGTGCTGAGTGACATTCAGGAAGCTCTGGATCGACTCTCGGACATTCACGCCAAGCTCAACGCCGAACCGGAAATCCGTTTCTTGCTCGGCGCGGGCGATCTCACCGAGCGCGGAACCCGCGAACAGCTCGAACGCTATCAACGCGAGCTCACCGAGCTCGAAGTGCCCTATTTCACGACGCTCGGTAATCACGAGCTCGGTCAAGAGCCGACGCTCTGGCACGAGTATTTCGGGCGCGGGAGCTTTCATTTCGGCTTTCGCGGCGTGGAGTTCTCGCTCCTCGATTCGGCCAGCGCAAGCATCGATCCGATCGTTTACGAATGGCTCGATACGTGGCTCGTTCAGGCACGCGGCCGGGTACACGTCGTGGCGATGCACATCCCCCCAGTCGATCCGATCGGAGTGCGCAACGGTTCTTTCGCGAACCGCAACGAAGCCGCGAAGCTCCTGACCCGGCTCGCGCGCGGGCGCGTGGACCTCACGCTCTACGGGCACATCCAT
Source organism: Polyangiaceae bacterium (assembly GCA_035318565.1). GTDB lineage: Bacteria > Myxococcota_A > Polyangia > Polyangiales > Polyangiaceae > DATDJP01. The sequence continues at coordinate 523 of DATHEN010000791.1, read as the reverse complement.
TCGTACTATGCGTTCGAGAACGCCGGCATCCCCGCGCACATCTCCGGCGGCGGCGGCGCGATTCCGGAACGCTTCGACGGCATCGGCCGGCATTTCTTGGTAGTCGACGTCGATCCCAGCAGCGGTATTCGGGAAGTGCGCATCGTACGCGTCGATTGACCTCATACCAGCCGAGCATCAGCAACCGCGCCTCGTGAGCAGCGAGCAGTCTGCTGCGAGCGCGCCGAGCGAATAGCGCAGCGACCTCGAGGTCGCTGCGCGTCAGGAACAAAAGATGTAGCGAGGCCAGAGCTGCGCGCGTGCCGGGATTCGTTCGGCCCTCACCCCAAGTGGGGCCGAACGAATCCCGACGAGCGCCTCTGGGCCGAGCGTCAATGAAGACTGCCGGGCTCGCTCAGGGCGAAAGCGCCGATTTCCGCCTCGAAGCGCTCCCCGCTGTCCGTGACCATCTGGTAACTCCCGCGCATGGAGCCAAAGGGCGTGCCGAGCGGACAGCCGGACGTGTATTCGAACCTTTCCCCGG
>DATHEN010000790.1:0-5347 GCA_035318565.1 Polyangiaceae bacterium | reverse complement strand
CAACGGCAACGGGTGACGTGAAAGCGTCGCCGGCCAGCGCGCCTGCGGCGCCCCCTGAGCAGGCCGTTTCAGCCGCCGCGGTGGCGGCGCCCGGTGCAGCGCCGGCAAAGCCGCAGAAGAAGGATCCGAAGCGACCGGGCTCGGGCATACCCGCGCGCCGCTCGATTCGCACGCTGGTGTGGGTGCGGCGCGCTGCGCAAATCGGCTTCTTCGCGCTGTTCATGTTCTTCCTGTTCCAGACGGCATTTCGCGGAACCTTTTCGGCGTCTGCCGATCAGCCCGTGCGGCTGCCGTATCCGGTGGAAGCGTTCCTGTTGGCCGATCCCTTCGTGGCGGCCATGACACTGCTCAGCACGCACGCGATCTACCGAGGCCTCGCCTGGTCACTCGGCGTGCTGGCGCTCACGTTGATCTTCGGGCGCGTGTTCTGCGGATGGATCTGCCCATTCGGCACGATCCACCATTTCCTCGGCTGGATTTTGCCGAGCCGCGCCTTGAAGGGCGGCAAGCGCGTCGATGCGAACAAGACGCACTGGTGGCAGGCCGGCAAGTACTACTTGATGTGGGGTTTCCTCGGCGCCGCAATGGTGGGCAGCGCCATCGGCGGCCTGCTCGACCCGATCTGCGTCGCCGTGCGCGCAGTGGGTCTCGGTATCATCCCTGCGCTGCAGTACCTCGGCATCCGCACGGGCAACGTCGCCGCAGAAACCAATATGCGAGCGGTGCAGGGCGTTGCGGATGGCGCGCAGGACGTGCTCTCGAACGCCGTATGGACCGTCAACCAGGCATACTTTCACCAAACCTGGCTGATTCTGTTTTTGCTCCTGGCGATTCTGTTCCTGAATCGCTTCGTGCCGCGCTTCTGGTGCCGCGCGCTGTGTCCGCTCGGTGCGTTCCTGGGCGTGTTTGCGCGCTTCAGCCTGTTTGGCATGGAGAAGGACCACGCCAAGTGCACGGACTGCAACTTGTGCCTGGTCAACTGTCAGGGCGCGGATAGCCCGCAGGGCGGCGTCAAACACCGGCAGGACGAGTGCCACATGTGCCTCAACTGCGAGAACGCCTGCCCGGAAGACGTGATCAAGTTCCGCTTCTTGCCGAATCGCAAGAGCACCATTAAAAAGCCCGATCTCGCGCGCCGCACCATGATCGCGAGCGGCGTGGCCGGCGCCGCGGTCATCCCCGCCATGCGCGTCGCCAACTGGCCGGACCGGGCGTACAGCGAGAAAGTCATTCGCCCGCCGGGTTCGGTCGAAGAGCGTGAGTTTCTGGAGCGCTGCATCCGCTGCGCCGAGTGCATGAAGGTGTGCCCGAACAACGCGCTGCACCCCGCGTTTTTCGAAGCGGGTTTGGAGGGCCTGTGGACGCCGATCCTGATTCCGCGCATCGGCTACTGCGAGTTCTCGTGCGTGCTGTGCGGCCAGGTCTGCCCCACGGGGGCCATCCAGAAGATCACCGAGAAGGAGAAGATGGGCCTCGGGCAGAAGCCCGTCTCGATCGGCACGGCCATGTACGACCAGGGGCGTTGCTTGCCCTGGTCGATGGCAACGCCGTGTATCGTGTGCGAGGAGTTCTGCCCGACGTCGCCCAAGGCCATCTGGGCCGAAGAGGTCGACGTTCCGAAGCGCGACAGCCACTACGACAAGAAGGGCGAGCACCCGAAGATGCTCACCATCCGTGTGCAACGCCCGCATGTGGATCCGTCCCTTTGCATCGGCTGCGGCGCCTGCGAAAAGGTGTGTCCAATCGTCGACAAGCCCGCCGTCTACGTGACCAATGCGGGCGAGACTCGCTCCAAGACGAACGTTATCCTGCTCGAAAACACTAGTTACACGAGCTGAACGGCCAGGAACCCGGGGCCCACGGGGCGGGTCCCTTCGGACGTCCCATTTTGAGAGCCGAGCGGAGGCCCTCGAGGAGCCCAAGGCGCGCCGGCCTGATTTCCAACCTGCTGAAAACGCGGACGAAACTCTTCCAAATCGGGGGCTCTCGGGCGGTCAGTGAGTCGTGGTAGCAATGGCCGCAGTTAGGTTATGCTCGAGTCTTCCGCGAACATGTCGAAGATGGCCGAGAGCGTCGTCCAGGCGCGCGATGCCGCTGCTCGCATAGCGAGCTGGCTCGTTCAGAAGAACCGGCCTGACGACGCCGTGCTCTTGCTGAGCGCCTGGGCAGCCAACGGCCCGAACGACAGCAGCGGGCAGCTGCTGCTCGCGGAAGCGCTGCGCATCGATCCGAGCGCGCGCGTGGCGCAGCTGGCGTTCGAGCGCATGGAAGGCGTCCCCGGTGATCACACCGAGCTCGAAGCCGCCATGCAGCGCTTCGACGCAAAGGAGCTCGCGCGGCTGGAAGCCGAGATGCGGCGGCCGAGCTTTCGCCGCGCGCAGATGGGCTTCAACAACAACATCAAGTTCAACGATCGCCTGTTCCACGTTCAGACCGAAGACTCGGGGCTCGATCAGCCGCACATCATGACCCACCTGTTCGCGGACGGGGGGCGCGTGATCAAGAGTCACAAGCGCGACTACACCGAGCACGTGAATCGCCCCGACGTGGCCGATTACGTGCGCTCGCTCATGAAGGCACAGCACCTCGAGATGGTGGTAGCGCTGCGCGAGGGGCGCTTCGACGGCGTGATCGAGGGCCGCGAGCGCGGTGGGGTGACGCTGCTCACCACGCCGCCGAACGTCGACATCCGTAAGCTCGCGAGCCAGAAGAAGCAGCGCGCGGAAGCGGGCGGCACCGTCAATACGGAGCAGCCGGCGCGCTCGGCGCAATCGGCTGCGCACAAGATTCCGTCCGAATCGCCCGCCGCCAAGCCGAAGCATTACTTCGCGATGCACGTGCTGCGCAGTTTGTCCGGCGGCCCCGAGCGTTACGATCCCACGGGGACCGAGGTGCTCATCGGTGCGGCCGGGCAGGTGAGCTTGCCCGGAGAGCGCTTCTGCGCCGCCGAAGAAGCCAAGCTCGTCTGGAAGAAGGGCCGCCTCTGGCTGGTGGATCTCGAAGAGGGCAACGGCGTGTTTCTGCGCATCCGCACGCCCGTCGAGCTCGAGCTCGGAGACGAGTTCGTGGTCGGCGATCAGCTGCTGCGCGTAGAGAAGAACCCGGTGGCGGATGACGGTCCGGATCCGGATCCCACGTACTTCTATTCGTCGCCGAAGTGGCCGTCGTCGTTTCGGGTGACTCAGGTGTTCGAGGGCGGGGCCCCCGGCGCGTGCGTGATTGCGCGCGGCAATACGCTCCAGATCGGCTCTGCCATCGGTGACCTGGTGTTCCCGGACGACCCATTGGTAGCAGAGCAACACTGTGTGATCGAAGAGCAGGCCGGATCCGTGGTTCTCACCGACCTTTCCTCGCGCACGGGCGTGTTCGTGCGCATCCGCGGCGAGCAGGAGCTTGCGCAGGGTGACGAGCTCTTGGTCGGCCGTACCCGGCTGATCGTGGATCTCTCGCCGAGCAAAGCGGCTCAGAGCCTGGCGTAGTCGCGCGCGCGGCGCATCGCGGTCGCTCACGTCGAAGCTTCGGACCCGGTCCAGTGAGGCGCCTGAACCTAAAGGCGCTTGGGCCGTAGCGAACGGTCGCGAGTAGCGTCTTTTACGGGACCGACGAGGGGCCGTTCGCGTCGCGGCGCTACCCCTCGGAGCCCGCTTCGACGATTCGTCAACGATTCCTCGGAACTCCGGGATGGCATGGTCCAGAGCCGCCAGCGCGCCGAGCTTGAGCTCCGCCGCGGTCCTCGCCTGACGGCGGTAGCGGTTGATCTGGATGCTCGACTTGTGCCCCGTCCGATCCTGCACCCACGACTCGGTCTTCCCGTTCGCGAGGGACAGCGTGATGAACGTCGCCCGGAGATCGTGCACCCGAATGGGACGCCGAGCCTTGCTCTTCTCGAAGAGAATGGGCCGCATCTCGCCCGCGAGCTTGAGATGGTCGCGGAACTCGTCCGCCAGGTGCTCGGTCGCGATTGGGACGCCGCCCTGCGCGAAAATTGGATCCTTCGGCGCCGCCTTGGGGTTCGAGCTCGCCTTCCAAGTTTGAAGGGCTGCAAGGACTTCAGGGTCCAGCGCCCAAGCACGAGGGTCGTCCGTCTTGTTCTCGTCCAGCGACACGACACCGTGCGCGAGATCGACGTCCTGCCAGGTCAGCGCCGTAGCCTCACCACTCCGGAGACCTTCGCGCGCGAGCACGCCGTACATCAGGCGATGCAGCAGTGGCACCTTCTTGCAAGCGAGCAGCCCCCGATCCTCCTGGGGGTAGAGCCACGCCAGGGCCTCTGGCTCTGTTCGCAGCGCTTGCGTTCCTTGCCCGCGCCGGCGCCAAGGAAGGGCAAAGCTCGGCGGGGGTCGAGATGACTGCCGCGCATGCGTCGAACTCCGAAGCGCGCTGGCTGGGCGATGAGACGCTCGCCAGGCTGGCGAGCAGCGCGGCGGACGCGCCGCCGCCGAAAAGGTGACGCGCACTGCACCGTGCACCGCCGCACGTACGCGCTTGTCGAGTGCAGTGCGCGGAATCACGGTGGGCAGCGCGAGGAACTTCACGAGCTTCGCCACACCCGGCTCAGCCGAGGTGCGCGTTGGGGTTCGCAGCCTCCGCAGACGCGCGCCGCTCACTTAGATGGGGAAAGGCCCGCAACTGCTCAGAGGCGTCGGGGTCTCTAGCCGCCAGGCGTCTGGAAACGTATACTGGCGCTCATCATGGTCCAAGCCGCTGAGATTCTCGAAGCAGCCCTGAAGCTTGACGAGGCCGAGCGGGTGCGGCTCGTCGAGGCGCTTTCTGCGAGTTTGTACGGACGCGAGCTTGGCGGCGAGTGGGAAGAAGAGATCGAGCGCCGGATCGAGGACGTGGAGTCAGGGAAAGTGAAGCCCGTGTCTGGCGACGAGGTTTTCGCTCGCCTCGAGAAACGACTCGGTGCCCGCTAGGGCGTTTCGGTTCCACCCCGAGGCGGAGCGGGAGCTCTTCGACGCCGCCGAGTGGTACGAGAACGCTCGCCCTGGACTCGGGTTAGAGTTCGCCGCGGCCGTTCGAGAGAAGATCGCCGACGTTCTGGAAAACCCCGAGCGCTGGCCGCTCGTGAAAGGGCGTGCGCCGCGTGCTTCTGGCCAGGTTTCCTTATGCGGTCGTCTACCGAGAGGTCTCGGGCGACGAGATGGAAATCGTCGCGGTTGCACATTTGAAACGACGCCCGAAATACTGGTCACGTCGGTGAGCGGCGCTTCTTCATGGAGTCGAGGGACGTTACACTTCCGCTTGGTGATGCAAGCGCTGCCATCTCCTCGAGCGCCTTCAATGCGACGCGTGCTGCAGCTGTGTCACCCTCGGCGAGCAGGCTCCGCGCAGCGTCCGTGAGCGC
>DATHEN010000789.1:0-5146 GCA_035318565.1 Polyangiaceae bacterium | reverse complement strand
GGACAGGTCGCCGTTAGCGACTGCAGTCGTCACTTTGGCGATGCTGCGCACCTGGGCTGTCAGGTTGGCTGCGAGACCGTTCACGTTGTCGGTCAGGTCCTTCCACGTGCCGCTGACGCCGGGCACTTGTGCCTGCCCGCCGAGCTTGCCTTCGGTGCCCACTTCTTTGGCGACGCGCGTCACCTCTGCGGCGAAGCTGCGCAGCTGATCGACCATGGTGTTGACGGTGTTCTTCAGCTCGTTCACCTCGCCGCGCGCATCGACGGTGATCTTGCGCGAGAGGTCACCGTTGGCGACGGCCGTGGTGACTTCGGCGATGTTGCGGACCTGCACGGTGAGGTTCGCGGCGAGCAGGTTCACGTTGTCCGTGAGCTCTTTCCAGGTGCCGCTGACCCCCGCCACCTCGGCCTGACCACCCAGGCGTCCCTCCGTTCCCACTTCCTTCGCGACGCGCGTCACTTCGGCGGCGAACGAATTGAGCTGATCCACCATGGTGTTGATGGTGTTCTTCAGCGCCAGCACTTCGCCGCGCGCATCCACGGTGATCTTCTTCGATAGATCACCGCGCGCGACGGCCGTGGTGACCTCGGCGATGTTACGAACCTGCGCGGTCAAGTTGTTCGCCAGCAGGTTCACGTTGTCCGTGAGATCCTTCCAGGTGCCGGCCACACCGGGCACGACGGCCTGCGCGCCCAGGATGCCGTCCACGCCCACCGTGCGCGCCACGTCGGTCACCTGCTGCGCGAACACGCCCAGCGTGTCCGTCATGTTGTTGATGGTATCGGCCAGCTGAGCGATTTCGCCTTTGGCATCCACCTTGAAGCGCTGGCTCAGGTCGCCATTGGCGACGGCCGTCACCACGCGCGCGATGCCACGCACCTGGCTGGTCAGGTTCGAGGCCATGAAGTTCACGTTGTCCGTGAGATCTTTCCACGTGCCCGCGGCGCCTTTGACCTCGGCTTGTCCGCCGAGCTTGCCCTCCGTGCCCACCTCGCGCGCCACGCGCGTCACCTCCGCGGCGAAGGCATTCAGCTGGTCCACCATGGTGTTGATGGTGATCTTCAGCTCGAGGATCTCGCCTTTCACATCGACGGTGATCTTCTTCGAGAGGTCGCCGTTGGCGACCGCGGTCGTGACGGCGGCGATGTTGCGCACCTGATCGGTCAGGTTCGACGCCATCAGGTTCACGTTGTTCGTGAGGTCCTGCCAAACGCCGGACACACCACGCACCTCGGCCTGTCCGCCCAGCTTGCCTTCGGTACCCACTTCGCGGGCCACGCGCGTCACCTCTGCGGCGAAGCTGCGCAGCTGGTCCACCATGGTGTTGACCGTATTCTTGAGCTCGTTGACCTCGCCCTTGGCATCGACCGTAATCTTGCGGGAGAGGTCGCCCTTGGCGACCGCCGTCGTCACTTCCGCGATGTTTCGGACCTGTGCCGTGAGGTTGTTCGCGAGCTGATTGACGTTGTCGGTCAGCTCCTTCCAGGTACCGCTGACCCCGGCCACTTTCGCCTGACCGCCGAGCTTTCCGTCCGTGCCCACTTCCTTCGCGACGCGCGTCACTTCGGAAGAAAAGGCGCTCAGCTGATCGACCATGGCGTTCACCGTGGTGCCGATGCGCAAAAATTCGCCCTTTACGGGCTGGCCCTCGATTTCCAGAGCCATTTTCTGGGTGAGGTCGCCCTCGGCCACCGCGCTGATCACGCGCGCGACCTCGGTGGTCGGCTGCACGAGATCGCCAATCAGAGCGTTGATCGAGCCGATGCTCGTGTCCCAGCCTCCACGCACGGCGCCGATGGACGCGCGCTCGTTCATGCGGCCTTCGCGGCCCACGACGCGCTCCAGCCGCACCATCTCGTTGGACAAACGCTCGTTGAGCACCGCGACCTGATTGAAGGCCAGGGAGATCTCGTTCAACGCGTCGTCTTTGCGTTTCGTAGTGGCAAGACGCACCGAGAAGTCGCCGTTGCACAAGGCGCGCATGGCGTCGCGCAAGTGAACGAGCGCGGCGCCTTCGGCGGGGGGAACACTCCCGCCGTTCCGGCCGGCGTTGCGACTGGAGCGACGCTTGCGTCGGCCGTTGTCATCGCCATCGTTGGTAGGGACCGAGGTCGGATTCTCCAAAGGCACCCGGGAGCTCCTTGTCGCGCGAGGTTCCTCAGTATGTTGAGAACCGGGAAGCGTGGCAATGGGGAGCGTCCCGGCGGCCTTTTGAGGCAATTTGCCCCGTCAAAGCGAGTGCGGTGCGCTTTGCCACAAACCTTTGAAACCCACGGGTGATTCGCGCCTCGGGCGCAGTACGCGCTGCAGCAGGCCCGACTAAATGAAGGCACGTCGCAACGCTGCGCCAGCGTGCTCGCCGGACAAACCTCACGGTACGTTCGCGCGCTCGCCTCCGCCGCGGGCGCCGGCGTGTCCGCGGCGCCTTTCGAGCTCGGAGTTGAGCTCGGCTCCGAGCAGGATCGCGAGCGTCGAGAAGTACACCCACAACATGAACACGACCACGCCGGCCAAGGCTCCGTACGTCTTGTTGTAGTCGCCGAAGCTCGCCGCGTACGCAGCGAAACCGGCGGAGGCGATCAGCCACAACACGGTAGCAACCACAGCGCCCAGGCTAAGCCAGTGCCAGCTCGGACGCGCGCGGTTCGGCGCGTAGCGGTACAGTACGGAAAGGCCGATCATGAGCGCCAGTGCCAGGGCCGGCCAGCGGCCAATGCCGATCAGCACGCGGCTCGCGGGTTCGAGCCCGATGACTTCGAGCAAATGCGGCAATAGCGCGATCGTGGCTATCGCGCCGATCGTGAACCCGACGACGCCCACGGTCAGGACCAGCGCGAGCAGGCGGATTCGCACGTAACTGCGCGTCTCCTTCGCGTTGTACGCCAGATTGATGCCTTCGATCAGCGAATGCATGCCACCGGAACCGGCGATCAGTGTCGTGGCCAGGCTCACCAGCAGGCCCACGCTGAGGCCGCCGCTGTCCGCATCGACAATCTCGCGCATTTGCTCGTACAGGAGGGTGCGTGCCGAGGCGGGAAGTGTCGCGGAGAGCTCGTGCAACTGGCGCGCGACATCGCGCGGGTCGAACACCAGCCCGTACAGCGAGATGATCGCGATCAGCACGGGGAAGATGGCGATCACCGCTGAGAACGCGATGTTGCCCGCGATCAACGTCAAGTTGTCCTTCACGAACTCGCGCGCAACGGTCTTCAGGACGTGCTTCCATTCCGTGCGGCTCAAGCGGGGAAATCCGAGCTTGCGCTGTGCGTGAACGGGATCTGCTACCGCGCTCATACTTCTTGTCTTCCACTCTCTAAGTGGCTCTCCGGCGGATGAGGCGCAAGTTGCGCTCGCTCAGAGCTCGATTCTGACGAGCACGGGCAGGTGATCGGAATGGCGATCGCCGAGGACGCGCGCTTCCCGCACGCGGATATCGGGCGTAGCGAATACGTTGTCCAGGCGCTGCGCGGGCCGATACGCGGGGAAGGTCGGCTCCGTGACGAGCGCACGCAAACGGCCCTGCTGTTTGAGCGGCAAGAGCTCCGGTGCGTCCGGGTCGCAGTTGAAATCGGCCGCGAGCAGCAACGGCCCGAGCTCGCAGAGCTCGCGTGCGATGTGCTCCGCTTGTTTGCGGCGCATCGCGGAATTGAAGGGTAAGGCCGCCAGATGCGTGACCGCCACGCCGACTCGGCGTTCTGCCAGGCTGACGCGGGCGTGAATCAAACCGCGCTGCTCGAAGTCGTGCACGAGCACGGTCGTGGTCAGGTCCTCCAGCGGGTAGCGTGAAAGCAGCGCGATGCCGTCATTGCAATGCCGGCGTCGCTGCGGAGCGAACTCGTAGTACGGTAGCGCCGCGCGATCGGCCAGCTCGGCCACGAGGTTTCGGTACCGGTTCCGCCAAGAGCCGCCGTCCACCTCCTGCAGACACACGACATCGCAATTCAGCTCACGAATCAGCCGCGCCGCGGGGTCGACCGACCAGCGCGGACCGTGTTCGAAGAAGAAGACGTTCCAGTGTTTGCGCACGTGATCGAGCACGTTGCGCGGTGCGCCGGAGCCGAGAAACAGGTTCCAGGACAGGAGCGTCAAGCACGGACCGAGCGGCGTCGTCTTCAATTCACCCTGCGTGATCGGCCCTGCCAGTAGGGCTCACGGATCAGCTTCTTGAGCACCTTGCCGGATGGATTGCGCGGCAGAGCGTCGACGAAGTCGACCGAGGTGGGTGCTTTGTAGTGAGCCAGACGCTGCCGGGCGAAGTCGATGAGCTCGGCTTCCGTGACCTCACGCCCTTCGCGCACGACGACCACCGCCTTGATGGTTTCACCCCAGCGCTCGCTGGGTACGCCGATCACCGCGGCTTCGAGCACCCCCGGGTGCGTGTACAACACCTCTTCCACCTCGCGCGGGTAGACGTTCTCCGCGCCGGTGATGATCATGTCTTTCTTGCGATCTACGATATAGATGTAGCCGTCGGCGTCGCGAAATCCGAGGTCCCCGGTGTGAAACCAGCCGCCGCGCAAGGCTTCTGCAGTGGCCTGCGGTTGGCGGTAATAGCCCTGCATCACGTTACGCCCGCGCGCGACGATCTCGCCGACCTCGGCGACCGCGCACTCGCGGCCCTGTTCGTCGAAGATTTTCACCTCGACGTTGTGCGCCGGTCTACCGCAGCTGCGAATGCGCTCGCTGTGCGGCCCGTCCAGCACGTGATCGGCGCTCGGTAGCACGCACAAAAGCGGACTCGTCTCGGTGAGCCCGTAACCTTGCGCGAGCTTGCACGGCAAACGACTCAACGCGGCACGCAGGCGATCTTCGGGAATGGAGGAGCCGCCGTACACGATCAACCGCAAGCTCGAGATGTCATGCTTCGAGAAGCTCGGATGCTCCAGCAAGGCGTTGATCATCGCCGGTACGAGGAAGCTCACCGTCACGCCTTCGGTCTGGATGATCTCGAGCACGCGCTCCGCGCGAAATTCGCGCACCAGCACGTTGGTTGCGCATGCGTAGGTCATGCCGAAGAACACTTCGAGGTCGGCGATATGATAGAGCGGCGCAACGTGCAAGTACCGGTCGGAGCTCGTGTAGTCACGCTCGGCCAGCGCGGTGAGCGTGTTGGCGACCAGGTTGTCATGGGTGAGCAGAGCGCCCT
>DATHEN010000788.1:0-3761 GCA_035318565.1 Polyangiaceae bacterium | reverse complement strand
AGCCCTCGCGCTGAAAGCCAAGGCCTGCACCAGCGCGATCGACCGGAGATTGTCTGGTTGGATGTTCGCCTCGAGTCGGTGACATTTTCCACTCGAAGGCCCCGCGGGCCCAGTCCAGGTCACCGCGCTGATCAACCCGCGACGAAGCGTTGTCTCGATCGCTATGGTCATGGGCCGAGCACGTCTAGCGCAACGAGCGTGCGCCGTGCCTAAGACGCTGATTTCGGCGGAACGCGGGGCACCGGCTCCACAGACACCAAAAGTCGCGGTAAGCGCCGGGAGCGTTCACGTGGTCGTCAGCCCGCGGTTGCAGCCGAGCGCGGATGGCGCCACGAGAATCTCAGGCACGTCGGCCCTTATGGCGGCAAGGCGTCGTCTCGGCCAGCAATGGCGAGCCCAAGCTGGCTCAGCCCACGTTGCCGCCTCCAAATCCTGAGCTGTTGGCCGAACGGACTGAGCAGCGGCTGCGGCACGGGCTGCGACATCGGCCGAGGATAGCCGTGATGGAGATCGGCGACCCTCCCCTTTCCGGGAACGGACGAAGGGAAACCGACCGCGCGCGGGGTGTAGATTGAGGCGCGTCGAGAGTGCAAGGCGTGCGGACGGGAGGACCGCCCGTTCGCAGACGTCAGCGTCTCGCGCCACGTTTCTGTTTGCCGCCGCCGGCTTCGACGTGCTCGTGAACGGCAAGGTGATCGTGGGCTCGTTCGAGGTGTGGGGCGCGCCACGACGGAGTAGAAGAGAGCGCCATTGTCTATGACTGATTCGAAGGCATCAAGCCCACGGATGGCTACGTGCAGGTGCCGGCGGTGGCGGCCCGAGAGAGCACGCGCGCTACGTGCCGAGATTCACCCCGAGATGAACACGTTCAGTTTGTTGCCATCCAGATCCCGGAAGTACCCAGCATAGAAGCCACCCGTGCCACGCGGGCCCGGCGGCCCCTCATCCGTCGCGCCGAGCTCAACCGCCTTCGTGTAGACCGCATCCACGACTTCTCGGTTCTTGGCGGCAAGCGCCACCATGACCCCGTTGCCAACTGTCGCCGAGTTCTCGTCGTAGGGGAGCGTGACCATGAGCACAGGTCCGTTCTTGCTCGTTCCCCACGCTGCCATACGATCCGTGGAGTAGAGCTGCGAAGCCCCCAGTTCCGACAGCACCGTGTCGTAGAAGGACGCCGCGCGGCCCAAGTCGTTCGTTCCAATGGTGACGTAGCCGATCATCCTGACTCCGATCCGTTGCGGACCAGGTCCGTCTACCACGACGGCTGCGATATTTTCCAACGCGGTCTTGGTCTGGACACCACACGCATCGCGCAGATCGTCGCGGCGCTCGAGGGAGCGTCCGGGCACACGATCCCAGCCGAAAACCTCGCTCGGATCTCTCCGCTGCTCAGTGCTCGGTTGCTGGTCAGCGGTCGCTACAATTTCGACCTGGCCTCGCCCCCTGAGGACCTGGAACCTGCTTGACAATCGCCTTATCGCGACTTTTCGCAGCTGGGGAGCCGGTACCCCTTACAGCTGAACGCGACCAGCAGGCTCTTGCCGCAGCGTTCGCACGCGCAGGGCGCAGCCGTGCTCGATCAGCCCGCAGGCGTGCGTAGCCGTCCGCGCGAGCCGGCGTAGCACAGCGCGCGAGCGACTGACCCATACTCGGGCGCGGCACAGCAGCCGGCGCGCCGAGCCTCCGCCCGTGTGTTGTCGCTGACTTCCGGCGCAGTCACCGTGGCGCTCGGTGGCGCGCGCGCGGCGGCCGCCGCCGTGGCGCGCAGCCGACGGCAGGCTCTGGCCGCAGCGCTCGCACGCGATCAACATCGGCTGGCCCGGCCAAGCGCTCGCCTACCAGCTCGGCCAGCTCGAAGCCGGCGAGCAACTCGGCGGGTACGGTGCCGTCGTGCTTCCTGGTGTAGCGAAACAAGACGTGGTCGCGCTCGGCGACGACGACCCAGAAGTGGCCGCGGCGGCATTGCTCGGCGGCGAGTACCAGCACTCCGGTCGCATCGATCGCGAGCCAGGGCGCGTGCTCGCGCGCGTGCTGCCACATCGCATCCACGATGCAGCGCAGGAGCGTGGCGCCGCCCTGAACCAGGTTGCGAGCGTCGAGCGAGGCACGTGCACGCCGTGTCGCGCGAAGATCGTCTGCTGACGGTTGAGCGGCAGCTTGTCGGCGAGACGCTGGCAGGCCGGTAGTCGAAGTGCTCGCTGACCTCCTCGCCGATCTTGACCAGCTGATCGCCGCCGGGCAGCGACCGCTCGGGAGGCTCGGCTTTTTGAACACCTTACTGAATCCTTTTCGACCGAATGCCTCTCCTTGTCTACGATGCTCGCTGTGATCGGGCAGATCGAGGTGATGAGATGTTTTACCGCAAGAACATGGGTTCCAAGGAAAGCTGGGCGCGGGTGATCGGCGGTGCGTTGATCCTGGCCTGCTCATTCACGCAAATCGGTCTGACGCTGCTCGGCTTGGTGCTTGCCGTAAGTGGCGTGCTAACGGCGCTGACGGGGCTGATTGGCTTCTGCCCCGCTTGTGCCATGGCTGGCCGCAAGTGGCTCGAAGGTCCACGGTGATCCGGGTCGATGCAGCCTTGTTCGCCGCCGCCCAGGCCGGCGATCCGGTCGCTCTGGTGAGGATGCTGCACGAACTGCACCCCGACATCCGCCGCTATGCAAGGCGCCAGTGCCATCGCACGACGGCCATTGAGGACGTGGTTCAGGAAGCTCTGATCGTGCTGTACCGCCGCCTGGGCAATGTGCGCGACCCTCTGGCCATAGCGGGCTGGATATTCCGCGTGGTCACCCGGCTGTGCATGCTTCCCGTGCTGGTGCTGATACGGGGCGCGGAAGAACTGACGGAGCGGCACGAGGCCGAGTACTTTGCGCAGGTTCCAAAGGACGAGCTGCGTATCGACGTCGTCCGTGCGCTGGAGTCGCTACCGGACATCTACCGCGAAGTGATTCTGCTGCGTGACATGGAGCAGCTCACCATCGCCGAGGCGGCCGATCGATTGCGCATCACTCGCGAAGCATGCAAGAGCCGTATTCATCGCGGCCGAGCTCTTCTACGCGAGTACCTGCAAGGCGATGAGTCACGAGAAGGAAAGAAATGAAGCAATTTCTTGGAAGAAGTCCATCGGGCTTGTTCGCTACACAAACCCTGACGGGTCATGTGATCCGCGGTGCTGTGGCGTTTGCCCTGCTCTACCTTGCAATCGAGCAGCAGCATTTGCACCCTGTTGCATCGTTGTTGGCGGGTTTGCTGGCGTTAGTGGCTATGCGCGGCTGCCCGGTTTGCTGGACGATCGGGTTGGCAGAAACCATTCGACAGCGTTATGGGGTGACTCGAAGTTTAGGTATGCGACCCACGCGATCCTTTGACGCACACGAGCATGAACGCCTCGGTATGGCATTGGTTAGTAGTCTTAATGAAGGGAGGTTGGAATGAGCTCGCAGCGAGTGTCGGGAACCGCCGTGCAACGAACCATTGCCGTCCTGGGCTCGGCGATTTTCTTCGTGGTCGCCCCATGCACGCTGGCGGGGCTCGTTCCGTGGTCGATCACGGGTTGGCAACTCCAGCCGCCGTTCCTTGGTCTGGAACTGACGCGCGGCCTCGGCGCGATAATGATTCTCGCAGGCGTGCCTGGGCTCGTTGACGCATTTGCGCGTTTCGCGCTGCAGGGTCTCGGCACCCCCGCGCCCATCGCGCCGACCCGGAATCTCGTGGTGACCGGTCTCTACCGTTATGTGCGTAATCCAATATACGTCGCG
>DATHEN010000787.1:0-3477 GCA_035318565.1 Polyangiaceae bacterium | reverse complement strand
TCCCCACGTCGTGATACATGAGCGCGCGCGCGTGAATGCGCGGGTCGCTCGTGAGCACGGCGCCGCCTTCGCCCGATTGGATGTTCTTGTGTTGGTTGAAGCTGAACGCTCCCACGTGTCCAATCGAGCCGACGCGACGGCCTTTGTACGTCACCCCCACCGCCTGACAAGCGTCTTCGATGACCACGAGGTCATGCTGCTTGGCGATCGCCATGATCGAGTCCATGTCACACACCAGGTTGAGCATGTGGACGACGATGATGGCTTTGGTTTGCGGCGTGATCTTCTTGCGGATGTCTTCAGGATCGATCGTGAGCGTCTCGTTGATTTCTACGAGAACCGGCACCGCGCCCACGGCCAGCGGCGCAGCAGCCGAAGAGACCCAAGTGTACGCGGGCACCAACACTTCGTCCCCCGGACCGACTCCCGCGCCTACCAGGCCACAAATCAACGCGCTGGTCCCACTGTTCACACCGAGCGTGTGTTCCACACCGATCACGCGGCACAGCTCTTCCTCCAGGCGTTGCACCTCGGATTGACCGCTAGTGTGATACCGACTCAAGTCGCCGCGCGCGATGAGCTTCATGGCCGCAGCCATAGCCCGCGCATCGATCAGTGCCATGAGAGCAGTTTCATCGTGCCCCTTCCGTCCGTCAAGGGACTGCCTGTACGGCCTCGATCAGCTGCGCGCCGCGTTCGCCGCCGCCGCGTTCGGTTCCGCTCCTGCGGATGACGGCGCGACCACCACCGTGGAGAAACGCTTCTGCGAGAACAAGCCAGCGGCGGCTTGCACCTCGGGGCTCTCTTCTCCCTCCCCCTGGTTGCACACGAGCAAGAGGCCGTCCGCGAGCGAGTCGAGGGCGCGGCAATCGAACTCGAACGACGTATCCGGCGCGTCGAGGACGATCACGTCGTAGTAGCTGCGGAGCTCGCGCAAGCTCGCTTCGAACTGCTTCGACAAGATCATGCCCGGCGATCGCATCACGCTTTCCGGTATTACGTGGAGCGAGGGCGAGCAGCCCACGACCTGCCACGGGCGCTCGGGGCCGGGCCGAATGCGTGAGTGGAGCTGCTGGGAAAAGCCTATCGGAAGCGGCACGTCGACGTGCATCAGCCGATGTACGGCCGGGGCGTGGAAGTTGCCCTCCACCAGCAGAATGCGCGGATGCTCCGTTTCGGCCAGCGCCAGCGCCAGCCCGGCGGCAACCCGGGACTTGGCGGCCGCGGCGCTCGGCGGGCTCGAAACGGCGAGCACGAAACAGCGCTCCACGGCGAACGCATACAGTTGCTAGCGCAGGCTCAGATGCAGCGACAACACCAGCGACGAGTCCGGACTCCAGCCCGGCGGCGCGCGCAGCACGTTCGGCGCCAGCCGTTCCGGCTCGGGTTCGGGAGCGGGACCGGCAGCGGGAGGGGGCGCGCTCGAGTAACGGTAAGTGGTTTCCGCGACGAGGGGCGCGCGATTGCTGCGAGCGCCCCTCGTCTCCCGTGCGTCGGGCGCCGCGAACGAGCCGACCAATAGCGTGCCACCGTCCCCGGCGCGCCTGCGTCGAGGCCGACTGGGCGGCGAGTAAACCGCCTCCTCCACGGGTGGCTCCGGCGCTACGGACGCAGCGGGAGGTGGAGCGCTGTTCGAGAGCTCGCTGCGCTTGCGATCGGCGGCGCGGATCGCCGCCGCCGCCTCGCGCATCACATTCGAGCTGGAGTCGCCGATTAGCGTGGGGATATCGGAAGCGAAGCGACGCTGACGCTTATTGGCGGGAGCAGGTTCCTCCGGCGGCGGCGGAATCTCCGAATGCGCGATGCGCTGTGTCTCCGGTGCGCGATCCGGATTGCGCTGCGCGACTTCTGCCGGCGGCGGCGCCGTGGTTTGCTCGTTCGCGTCGGACTGCTCCGGCGGATCCGGGTTGACGACCGGAACGGCACGCGTCGAGACCGACTCGCGCACCGACTCGAACGAGAGCATGGGGGCGCGCGGGATTGGCCCTGCGTCCGGCACTTGCACGACTTCGAGCCGCTGGGTGACGCTGGGCGATGGACCCTGGACAGCGCTCGCCGCGCGGGGCTTCGCCAAAACACGCTGTCTGGCGCGGAGCAGGGCGATCGCAACGAAAAGCGCTATCGTGACGCAGGCAACGAAAGCGCCGAACAGGATCAGACGCACGCGTTTGGGACTGATCGGCGCAGCAGGAAGCGGTGCTTTGGTGAGTACCCGCGCGGTCAGCGGGCCCAGCCTCGGTTGCGGCCGCCCGGCGGTAGCCGCTGAGGGTCGCGGCACGAGCACGCGCGGCGCTTCCTCGACCGCGCGGCGAGCCAGAGCGTCGGCCATCGATTGCGCCCCGGCAGCGGTGCGGTGATTGAAGGTAAGCTGAAAGACGCGGCCGTCGTTGGTGCTGACCTGAGCCGCTTCTCTCAGCGCCTGAGGGCTTCCGGAAATGGAGCGCGGACGCGCCAGATCTTGAAGCGAGGCCGGCGTCAGCACGGCCTCGGAAAGCCGCCGCTCGCCTTCACTCGGAGGCAGGGGTTTCGCGTCTTTGGGAAGCTCGACGAGCACCGCGGAGACGGCGCGGTAAGTGGCGGGTGCCAGGAAGGCGTAGCCAAAAAACGCCAGGAATACGCCAAACGCGATTACGAATCCGACTATTGATTCACGAATCGCGGCGACAATCCTGTGCATGGCCCGACCGGTGCGAGCCCCGAGCTCTACTCCGGCGAGGCAGGTGTATACCACTTCGAGCCGAGCTCCGCGCTCTGCAGCCACCCCAGAATCGCTCGGCCGGACCCGTCGGATTCGATCCGAGTCGGCCGATGCCGTCAGGCGCCCGAGAAAAGGTTACGGCGAGCGAGCCAGCTCAGTTATTAGAGGGGCTCCAGCGTCCTCCTGAGCCATGAACCAGAACCTGCGATTTTGCTTCCTTATGGAGCGACAGGTGGGCATCGGCAGCGCGGCAGGGGCCATCGAGCCGTACGTGCGCGCACGAGGCCACGAGTGGACCGACGTGAGCTACGTGCAGCCCGGAGGTTTACTGGAGAAACTGCCGCTGCGGGGGCGCGGACCCGGCACTTTGCGGGGATTTCTGCAGGTTTCGAGCGCACTCGGCCGCGGGCCCTTCGATGCACTGTTCTTTTTGACCCACAACCCCGCGGTTTTTCAGCAGCGAGCATTGGCGCGCACGCCGACCTTGCTCTGGACCGATGTCACGCCCGCCCAACTGGACGCGCAGGCCGAGCAATACGCTCACCCGGTCGATCGGCTGCGCGGCCTCGCTGCCCTCAAAGGGCGGCTCGTTCGCCGCACGTTCCAGCGCGCGGCGCTGTGCGTAGGCTGGTCGAGTTGGGCACGGGGCTCGTTCGTGAACGACTATGCAGTGCCGGAGAGCAAGACGCGGGTCGTGGCCCCTGGTGTGGACCTGGCTCACTGGAAAACCCCGGTAAAAGAGCCCGAACAGGGCTTGCCGCGCCTCTTGTTCGTGGGCG
>DATHEN010000786.1:0-3086 GCA_035318565.1 Polyangiaceae bacterium | reverse complement strand
TTGCTCGGCAACCTCGCCGTGTGTCAGGGGCGCGCGGGCGGCCAGGAGCTGTTTGAGCACGGCCAGGCGGGGTGAGGTGGCGCGCAGCCCCAGACTGCGCAGCTTCTCGCGAAGCTCTTCCGCCGTGGCCGCCTTCATCCTCGAAATTTACGCCAGGGCCGGGTGGCTGGCAAAGGGCGCTCGCTTTTTGAGGCAGCGGGGCGCGCAAACAGGCCCTAAGATCGTGACGATGGCCGAAACGATTTTCAGCAAGATCCTGAGCGGTGAAATCCCCTGTCACAAGCTGTACGAGGACGAGCACGTGTTCGCGTTCCTGGATATCGCCCCGCTCAGCTCCGGGCACGCGCTGGTGATTCCCAAGGAACCCGCCGTCACCCTGGACGAGCTATCGGATGAAGCCTCGGCTGCGATCGGCCGTGTTCTGCCGCGCTTGTGCCGAGCGCTGAAGCAAGTCACGGGCACGAGCGCTTACAACGTGCTGCAAAACAACGGCTCGGCTGCCCATCAAGCCGTGATGCACGTGCATTTTCACATCATTCCCAAGTCCGCCGAGGGGCAGGGCCTGGGCATTCGCTGGCCCGCGGGCAAGCTCGACTCAGTAGAAGCCACGCAGCTCGCGGAGCGCGTTACGACCGCGCTCGGAGGCTGAACGAAGACGACTACTTGCTGTGCGGAGGCATCTTGGCCTCCTTGAAGACGACGTGCTTCTTGGCGACCGGGTCGTACTTCTTCAGCTCGAGCTTGTTGGTCTGCGTGCGCTTGTTCTTGGTCGTGTAGTACGTGAAACCCGTACCGGCCGACGAAACGAGGCGGATATTGTCGCGCATGAGGCCCGTCCAGCTATCACGCGGCCGGGCCTCCAGCAAGGGGGCTACTCCAGGATCTTGAAGTCCACGCGGCGATTCTTGGCTCGGCCCTGAGCCGTGCCGTTGGTCGTGACGGGCTTGCTCTCGCCGAAGCCCTCGGATTCGAGGCGCCTTTCGGCGATGCCCTTACCGGCCAGGTACTTCACCACGGAGGCCGCGCGCTGCTTGCTGAGCTCGAGGTTGGTCGCGTCGGCGCCCACGTTGTCGGTGTGACCGTAGACGCCCATGCGGATTTCCCCGCGCGCCTTCATCAGCGTCACGACTTCGTCGAGAATTTCGAAGCTGACCGGCTTGATGGTCGCCTTGCCGAACTCGAACTCGATGGGTCGGAGCAGCTCGACGGTGCCTTCTTCCGTCACCTTGGTCAGACCTGGGCAGCCGTTCTTTTCGGCGATCTTGCTGCGCGGGCCGGGCTCGGTGGGGCACTTGTCTTCCGTGTCCGGAATCTCGTCGTTGTCGGCGTCGACTTCGGGGCAACCGTCCTCGTCCTGGATGCCGTCCTTGTCTTCGGGCTTGTCCGGGCAGGCGTCGTCGCTGTCTGGAATGCCGTCGCCATCGCGATCGGAGCCCGCCGGGCAGCCGTCGCTCGGGTCGGGAGGCTGTCCGTCTTCCTTCACCGTGGGGCACTGATCGATGTCGTCGGGATAGCCGTCCTTGTCCGTGTCCTTCGCGTAGTCCTCGATGTCTCCAACGACCTTGAGTTTCCGCGCCGGCGCCGGAGCGTCGAAATCGGTGAGCGTCATGTAAGTCCCGATGGACGCGAGCAAGCGGAAGTCGGGCGCACCGTAGCCTGCAGCGAGACGCGTGCCGCCGCCGACCATCCAGTACACGCTTTGTCGCTCACCGGCGGTGAAGCGGGCTTGCGCGAGCCACTCCAGATCGGTGTTCTTGCGCGCGAACACCGTGTTCTGGCAGTCCGGACAACCGAGCTCCTCGAGCCCCGTGGTGCCCCAGAGCTCGGCGCCGAGTCGCACTCGCCCGTCACGCAGCGGCAAGTACGCGCCGAATGCCCAACGCAGCTCGGAGCCGACGAACAGATCGCCTTCGCTGCCGCCGATGCTGCGGTGCGGTCGAAAGTGGGGACCGATCATGCCGGAGATGAAAAACTTCTCGAAGTCGAGCTCACCGGAGCCAAACAGCCAGGCGCTCGCTTCATCGTCGCTCGCGAACGCTTCGGCGTTGCCAGTGGGCAGGAACAGCGCGCCGCCGCCGCCGAGCCGCAGTCGGCGATTGTCTGATTCGTAGGCCGCGATGCGCGCGTCGAGTCGCAGATCGTGCAACGCGACTTTGTTGTCGCCGATCCCGCCGCCGCCCACGCCGCGTGCCGCCGGATCCTCGCCGGCGTTTTGATACGTGAGGACGGGCAGAGCGAGATTGAAACCGACGCGCTTCGCGATCTCCGTGCCGACTACGAAGTACGAGATCAATTGACCCTGTACCGGGTTGTCGATGCGTTCGGACACCGCTTCGTTGTCCGTCACCGTGCCGCTGCGCAGCGGGTTGTGTGAGTAGCCGAGCGCCGCGAATCCGTAGAAACGGGTTCGATCGTACATCTGGGGGCGCCACACCATGAAGCCGTCATCCGGAGCGCCGGAGATCTGAGCGCGATCGAGATAGAAGTAATTCTGCTGGGCTTCGGCCGGCCGCGCCAGACTGAGCGCGAATACGGCGCTGAGGAGCGACGCAAGTGCTGCAGCAGTGGGAGTGATTCGCCGGGTAGAAGCGCGCTGGAGGGAGGGACGGCAAGCGGTTTGCACGGCATGCCAAGGTAGTCCGACGGTCCTCGCTTTGAAAGGCTACAAACAGGGCCAGCACCTGTAGCGTGCGCGCCAGGTAGGGGGCTACTAACCCCGTCATGGAAAACGCGGCGCGCGTGAGCTTCGGGATTAGCGCGAGTCGCCGAACACTTCGCAGACCCAAACGCTGCCGTCTGGGTCGTTGGTGATGCCGATGCCGAGCGCGTCGAAACGCTTCTGCAGCAGGTTGCCGCGATGTGATGGACTCGACCAGAGAGCCCGGTGAGCCCGGCGCAGGTTTGCGGCGTGCACGACGTTTTCGCCCGCGGCGTTCAAGGCCAGGCCCGCTGCTTCGACGCGTGCTCGCGGATCCCCATTGCCGACGTCGTGTCCGATGCGGCGCGCCTTGAGCATTGCTTCGGCGTGCGCCTGCGCCACCTGATCGAGCCGCTCATCGCGCCGCAGCTTCCCGAGACGTTCGCTC
>DATHEN010000785.1:0-2519 GCA_035318565.1 Polyangiaceae bacterium | reverse complement strand
CATGCGGCGAGACGACGTAGGGCACGTGCGCCCGCGCGAGCAGCCGCGCCGCGATCGCGACCGGCAGATTGCGGCACGCATGGAGGTGCGCGATGTCGATGCGCGGCAGCGCGGCGCGCACGGAGTCTCGCACGATCACGGGATCGAAGGGTCCAGCAAAGCGCAGGAACAGCACGCGCACGGCCGCGAACGAGCAGAGATAGGCGTGGCCCATGGGCGATGCTTCGGTATTGCTGATCATGAGGTCGAGCGCGCCGCCTTTGGTCAACGGTTTCTCGATCCGAGCGAACGCCCACTCCAAGAGCTTGGTCACGGGTTCGGGCAGCTCTTCCGAAAAATCGTGCGCGGCGCACCAAGAGCCGCCCCACGCATCCAGCACGTAAGCGTTGTGCCCGTGCGTTACGACAACGAGCTTGGCGAGCTCCTCCGCTAACTGCATCCAACCGGGCGTCTCGGGTCCGAGATCCATCCGCGGCATGCTAGCAGACGTTAGGCTGCCTCCGTGCACACAGCTGGAATGACCCGGAATGTGCATGGAGCAACCGAGAACACCGCGGCTTCCGGCACGCCGGGGCCGCCGAAGTCGCCCGACCAATCGACGTTGCCACCCTCGAGGAAATTGCGGGCGCTGTCCGGCGCAGTCTGGGTCATGTGACCGCCTGAGAAGTTGCAATCGCGCGGCTCATCGACGTGTTCATGTGGCTATCGAACCGTAAGAAAGTGGGAAGTAGGCGCCCGCTGGTTCCAGCTTCTTCGCGATGAGTGCGCGAGCAGCGGCTCCGATGTAGGCTGTGTGTCGCCTCATGCAAACGCAATACGAGTACGAAGTATACATTCCAACCGTGAACGAGGAAGGCGACGCATACCCTGCGTCGTTACTCGAGAGCTACAAAGCTCTGCTCGTCGAGCGGTTCGGCGGCGTCACGGATTTCCGCCACCGCAGTGAGGGCCTGTGGCGTGTCGGCAACACGACGTTCCGCGACGAGATCGTGCTCTACAGGGTGCTCTCGGACGACCGGGCGCGCGCTCGCAATGAACTACGAAGTCTGCAAGAGCGAATGCGCAGAGAGTTGAAGCAGAAAGAAGTGCTGGTGATCGAGCGGCAAGTGATGAGCTTGTGAGCGGCTGCGCTTTCTGCACACATTCTCCTCAACGCTTTCGCGGCAACGTCGAGCTCGAGACGCGCGACGGCGTCACACTGCGCGCAGCGCTCTTCTTCTACGGCAATTCGCTACTGATTCATGCCTAAGGGCAGATCCCAGGATCACCAACGGCCCCGAAATCGATCAGGCCTCTGTATGCACAGGAGTCTGCCATGTCCTCCCCGATGTAACCGGTTTTAAGCTCGAGGTACCCGCGCAAATTGAACCAGCGGTTGAACGTCACCTGGCGCGGCTTGCCGAGCTCGACCACGTCGGGCCAGAGGAAGTTGTCATCCATGAAGTTGTCAGTTCCTCCAGACATGACATCCAGGGTTAGGAGGCGAATGTCGTTTCGCTGCGGCAGGATCGTGATCGAGTGCAGAAACATGCGCGTGCGCGAGACTTGGCTGACCGTGAACCAGATGTCGTAGGCGAACTGTCCCGTTTGGTCGCAGCCTCTCCACGCGAAGCGGCTAGCTACATACGAGCGCACTCCCTCGCCCGTGGGCAACCGTACGCAGGCGAAGCGCTCGCCCGGTTCGACATCGGGTTGCGTCACCGGAAAGACCACCGGATCGGGTGTTCGAACCGTAAGCGGAACTATGTCGCTGCTGACTTGATACGTTCCGTCCATGGCAACGACGACGATGTGATACTGCCCCGGTTCGAGGCGGCCGGTGTAGCCGATGGCGACGTCCGCGGTGGGCGCAGATTCCCAGATCAGGCCGAAGCCGAAGTTGAAGTGATTGCGGATCTGGACCTTGTAGGTGGTCCAGACACCGGGATTCGTCACGCGCGGCCAGGTAACGAAGAAGGTTTGGCCGGGTAGCACGGAGTTCGGTGTGACGGCGACGTTCGTGGGTTTTGGCGGCCCGACGCTGCTGCGCACTTCGAGCTGGCTGGGGTCGCTCATGGTCTCGTAGGTGCCGTCCATGGCCAGGACGACCACGTGGTACACGCCGAGTGCGAGCGAGGGTCCCGTGTACGCGACGCCTGTATTGGCCGTGGATGCCGATTCCCAGACGAGACCGAAGCCGAAGTTCTTGTGCTGGCGAACCTGCACTTTGTACGTCGTCCAGACACCGGGATTGTTCACGCGCGCCCACGTGATGAAGAAGGGCATGGAGGGTGTGACCATGCCGGGAGTGACCGCGGGCGGCGCGGGCTTGGGCGGGCCAACGGAGGGCCGCACTTCGAGCGGCACTTCGTTGCTCATGGTTTGGTTCGTGCCATCCAGCGCGAGCACGACGACGTGATAGACGCCGAATCCGAGCGGCGGTCCGAAGTACGGGAAGCTCGTGTTGGAAGTCTCCGGCGATTCCCAGATCAGCTTGAATCCGAAATTTTTGTGATTTCTGATTTGGACTTTGTACGTGG
>DATHEN010000784.1:0-4221 GCA_035318565.1 Polyangiaceae bacterium | reverse complement strand
GTCCTGGCGCGGCCTGCGGCGAACTCTGTCCGCGAGGCACTACCTGGATCTGCACGACTTGGCCCTGCGCCCGCTGGCCTCCCACCGCCACGCTGGCTGGCCCGAGCTTGAAAATACCGGTTTGGTTCGTGGTGAGCAGCCAAGTCGCGGTCAAGCCCTGCCGCTGCTGGATCGATCCCCCCATGATCGAGACCTGCTGCTGGGACGAAACCGTTGGACCCTGTACGGAAAACCCGGGTGGCACTTGCAGGCGCGGCGCGCTGGGTGGCGCTCCTTGAGATTCGGCCAGCGCCGTGAGTTGCAGTTGAAAAATCTGCCCGGCTTCCACGCGCCGCGCGCTCAGCTCCGTCTGCAGCTGTAATCCACTTTGCGCTCGCACCGGCGTGCTGCCGCAGGTGGCCGCGAGCAGGAGTAGAGAGCCGAGCCGTGCTGCGCGGCGCCATCCAGCGTGCGCGTGCGAGGTCATTTGTCGACCATGCCCGAGGAGCCGCGCTGAAGTGCGCGATTTTTGGCGTCGTGTTCCTGCAGTGTGGGCGCGCCCTCGAGCATGTCCAGGATACGCTCGTCCTGGTTTACCGAAGGTGAGCGCTGTGACTCCGGGGGTGGCGGCGGGGAGCCCGCGTCGGCGCCGGCGCCCGCGTCTCGCCCCTGGGGCTCGTCTGCGCCAGAGTCCGCTCCAGCATCCGGCGTGTTCGGAGGCTCGGGCGAACCGCCGTCCCGTCCGTTGGAGTCGTCGCTGCCGCCGTCGCCTGAATCGCCGGATGCGTCCGGTTGCTCGGCGTCGGGCGTTCCGGAATCCGGAGCCCCCGCATCCCGATTCTCTTCTTCTTCGATACGGCGTAGCGCGATGGCTCGGTTGTAGGCGGCGTCGCGACCGATGCCGTCACCGGCATCCACCGGCAAACCAGGAATCAACTTGAGGGCGAGATCGTAGGCGCTGACTGCCGAGCGGTACTGCCGCCTGAGAAATTCCAGATTGCCGGCAAGGTAGTGCGCGCGTGCCCGGAGCTCGATGGCCGACGACGCATCGCCCGCGATCATGCGACTGATACGCAGCGCACACTCCACGCGAGCGTTGCGATCGGCCGATTGCAGCTCTTGCTCGGGCGTCGGTGCGGCGTCGAGCAGCACGTCCTCGTCGCCGAAGCGGCGCCCGAACGTCTCCCCGATGTAAAACAGCGCCAGGCCGAGGTCGAAGCCCGCGTTGGCCTTGCTGCGCACGCTCTCGGGCGTTCCAATGTTGCCCTGATCGCACGCTCCCGTTCCCAGGTAGCTCTGCAGGGCAGCGGCGGCAGCCGACGCATCGCCCGCATCCAGCGCGCCGATTGCTTCATCCACGGGCGGCGCGTTGCGCGTGAAGAGCGCGTCCACTTGCTGGCAGCCTTCGAGCAGCGGCAGAGCGCAAAACAACGCCAGCACGCCAACGCCGGTACCGACGCCCGTTGCCACGCCGCTCGCCGAAGACCGTTCGTCATGAACGGCGGCCAGAGCCGGCGCTTGCTTTCGACGCCGGATGCGTTTCTTCACCGCTGGCGGCACGCGCGCCGGTTTTGCGCGACGCCGCGTTTCCGACACGAAGGTTTCCACGAACAGGAGCAAGAGCGCGAGGCCGAGCGGATACTGATACACGTCCGCGTAGACGGTTTCGACCTTCTCCGAGAGCTCTTCGGTCATCATTCGCTTCAAGCGTGAGGCGATTTCATCGATGCCGGTCTCGCCGCGTTCGCTGCGTACCACCGTGCCGTGGCTCACCTCGGCGATCTTGGCGAGCTGTGCCTCGCCATCCGCGGAGAGCTCGGTCGTGATGGGCCGTCCTTGATCGTCGTTGCGAAACCCCGTCACCTCACCGGACTCGTCCACTTCCGGCAACGCCTCGGGCGTGCGCCCGCCGATCTGCACCACGTGGATCGCGATTTGGTCGGCGCTGGCGCTTTCCGCGATGCTCACCGGATCGCCCTCGAGGTCCTCACCGTCGGTGACCAGGAGCATGACCTTGCGGTGCTTCCTGGTGAGCGGATCGCGCGCCAGCAGATCGCGTCCGGCCTCGAGAGCGCGGGCGATGGCCGTGCCGCCCACGGGCATGTCGTTCGGCGAAAGTTGGCGGAAAAATTGTGCGATGGCGCTGCCGTCGCTGGTCAGCGGGAAGCTCATGGGCTGTCCCGCAAAAGCCACGGCACCAAAACGCGCGCCGGGCAGATTCGCGATCAGACGGCCCACCTCGCTCTTCGCGCGCTCGATCCGCGACGGTTTGATGTCGCGCGCGTACATGCTCTTCGAGTAGTCGAGCACGACCACCACATCCAGGTTCGTTGCCGGAATCATGCGCGTACCGCGCCCGTATTGCGGGTTTGCGAGCGCCAGGAAAGCGAACGCCACGGCCAGCACCAACAGCACGCCCTTGAACGCGCGCCGCCCGCTCGCCTTGCCCGTCACGAGCTCGAGCACCGGACCTTCATCGCCGAAGGTCTTGATCGAGCGCAGCAGCTTGAGGCCACCGAGTACCAAGAGCGCGGCGACGACCAGCGCGAAGCCGGCTCCAAACAGCCAAAAAGGTGCTGCAAACTTCACGGAAACCTCCGCAGCAGCAAGGCACGGAGGAGCGCATCCAGCCCTACCAGGAGCACGCCCGGCAAAAGGAAGAAGCCGTACAAGTCTTCGAAGCTGGCAATGCTCGCTTGAAAGTGCGTCTTTTCGAGCTTGTCCAGCACGTCATGGAAGCTCGCCTGCAGAGCGGCGGCGTCCGTCGCCACGTACATGGCGCCACCGGTCTTCTGTGCGAGCGACCGCAAGAGCTCGGGATTCGTGGGGAAGGGAACCGAGACGTAGCGCGGCTGCCCGAACAGGTCGAAGCCGTCTTGAACTTCGGCGGCCTCGCCGGAGCCGATCTGAATCGAGTAGATCTTGACACCCTGGGTGTTGGCCAGGTGCGCCGCATACTCGGGCGCTATCTTGCCGGCGTTGCTGTCGCCGTCGGTCAGCAGAATCACGGCCTTGCTGCGTGCGTGGCTGCGGCGCAGACGCGCGATCCCCACGCCGAGGCCGTCGCCGATCGCGGTTGCGCTCGGGTCGATGAGCCTGAGCTCCATGCGTGAAATCAGCGTGTCGAGCAGGTGATAGTCGAGCGTCGGCGGTGAGACGACGTAGGCGTCCTTGCCGAACACCACCGCGCCGATACGGTCCGTCTTACGACGCGAAATGAAGTCGCGAATCACCGCCTTGGCGGCGTCCAGGCGCGTGGGTCGGCTACGCGGAGTTTGCGGTGCAAAGCGCCTCAAGCTGTCCGGCATGTTGTCCATCACCGCTTGCATGGAGCCGGAAAGGTCGAGGACGACCACCAGATCGATGCCCTCTTCGTCGATGCTCTGAGGGTGCAGCGTGTTCACGGGCCGCGCGATGGCGAGCACCAAGAGCCCGAATGCGATCGTACGCACCACGCCGGGAAGATCGCGCAGCCAGACGCGAACGCCCGCGGGTCCGCGCGCCAGCGGCGCGAGCGTGCCGAGCAGCAGGCGCGGCGTTCGGCGATCCTCTCCGAAGGTGCCGCGCCAAAAAATCAACGGCACGCACGCCAGCGCCAGCAAGAACCAGACTTGCTCCCAGCTCGCATGCCAGAGCTCGGGCCCGCGCGCGAACGCAGGATACGCCAGCGCGATGAGCACCACAGCGAGTGTGAGCGCGATCATTACCGCGACACGCAAACCGGCGCGTCTCATGCTGAGCCTCCTCCGGGTGGCGGGGCGCTGCCTTGCGCGGCGGGCAGCTGGGGTTGGGATGGCATCACACCGGCAGGCGGCGAACCCGCGCTCGGCAACTCCGGCAGCGTGGTTCTCACGATCTGCTCGCCGCGCTCGAGCGCGATCTCACACTCGGCCTCGCTGGGCGTGAGGCGCGCGAATTTGACGAGGTCGGCCTGGCGCAGGAAGCCCTCGATCTCGGAGAGCACGCGGATCTGAGGTTCGACCCGGCGCAGCATTCCGAGCGTTTCGCGCGTCGTGCACTCGAGCCCGTCGAAGCCAAAGCGCGCTCCGAGATAGGTGCGCACGGTATCGGACACGCGGTCGAAGTACTCGGCGAAGCGCTGTTCGCGGATGTAGCCCGCGTTCCGAATGTCGAACAGTTCTTCGAGCGCGACTTCCCAGGGCGGGCGCGGGGGAGGCGGCGCTGGAATGGGCTTCGGTCGCTTCAACCATTTCATGATCAGCCACGCCACGAGCGCGCCGA
>DATHEN010000783.1:0-3272 GCA_035318565.1 Polyangiaceae bacterium | reverse complement strand
CCCTGGCCGTCGAGGAGCCCTTACAGATTCGCGTGCTCGGCGACCCGATCGCAACCACTATGCGAACACCGGGCCACGATCACGAGCTCGTCGCAGGCTTCCTGTTTGCTGAAGGTCTGATTCGAAGCGAGCGCGACTTGGGGAGCCTCGCCCCCTGCGGGCGTCCCGGCGAAGACGGTTACGGAAACGTGATCGACGTGACGCCAGGGCCCGGCACGGCGTTCGATTTCGAAAGCATCGAGCGCACACACCGCACGGGCTGGACCAGCGCCGCATGTGGCGTCTGCGGGCGCCGCAGCATCGACGATCTGTTGGCGCGCTGTGGTCACATCGAAGACCGAGCAAGCGTCGAAGCTTCGCTACTTTTGGGGCTGACCGCGGGACTCCGGGAAAAACAGCAAAATTTCGCCTATACGGGCGGCCTTCACGCCGCTGCGCTGGTCTCCGTGCAGGGCGAGTATCGCATCGTGCGCGAGGACATCGGGCGCCACAACGCAGTGGACAAGGTCGTGGGCCGCCTGCTGCTCGATGAAGGCCTGCCCGGAGCGGGATCCATTTTGGTCGTGAGTGGCCGTAGCAGCTTCGAGATCGTGCAAAAGACAGTGGCCGCGCAGATCCCCATACTCGTGAGTGTGTCCGCCCCGAGCTCACTTGCCGTGGCAACGGCAGCCCGCGCCGGTCTGACGCTCGTGGGCTTCGCGCGTGACAGCGGCTTCAACGTCTATTCCGGACGCGAGCGCATCGTGTGAGCCGCGTTCGCGTTCGCGGAACTACGCGGCGCACGAATCACACAGCACTCCGTTCGGATGCGTGAGGCAACTTTGTAGCTTTAGTAGCTTCGTGTGACGTTCGTGCGCGATGCAACAACCCCTCGCATATGTCGGATATGCACCCACCCGACGTGTCTGCGCGAGCTGTGATCATTCATGAATTTTTGCGCATGGTAACTTGCGTCAACGGCCCCGGGCGACGAGGATACACGCTCTGGAACTGCGCGAGCTCATCGCGCGAGAGGTCGGCGTTTGGGACACGCAGATCAGTATCTCCTTTGTCATGTGGGAGCGCATGTCTGCGCCGTTCCACTTGCGTGCGTCGTCGAGACCATGAGACCTGGACCCGTCGAACCGCTCAACGGAACACCGGCTTTCGTGCTCGGCGCAGCGGTTGTCCGCGGTGAAGCCGTGCCAGTCATCGACGTTGCGGGACTGCTCGGGCTCGGAGCCCTCACCGCGACGCGTTTCATTACCATCCGTGGCAGTGAAGGTGTGGCTGCGCTCGCGACTGGAGACGTGCTCGGCGTGCACACACTGGCGCCGGAGCTCCTCGGGCGAACGCCGCCGCTGCTCAAAGAGATCGCAGACGGTGCGGTAACGAGGTTCTCTTCGCTCGATGCGCAGCTGCTGCTCGTGCTCGAGGCCAGCCGATTGGTGCCGGCGGAAGCGTGGAACCTCTTGCACGTCGCAGAAGTCGCACGATGACGGCCGGCATCGCGCCAGACGAGCTCGAGCGCTTTCGGGCCATCATCGGCCGCCGTCTCGGCTTGAACGTCGATGAATCCAGAATGGACTCGCTCGCGAGTGTGCTGGCAAAGCGCATAGCGCGCAGCCGCGGCCCGGGCGCACGTTATCTGGATGCGCTCGAGGTGTCGCGCCACACGGACGAGCTCAGGGCTTTGGCGGCGGAGCTGACCGTCAACGAGACGTACTTTTTTCGCAATCCGGACCAGTTCCGCGCGTGCGCCGAATTGGTGATCCCGGAGCGTTTGGCGGCACGTGCGGCGGAGCGCCGGTTGAACGTGCTCTCGGCCGGGTGCGCATCCGGCGAAGAGCCGTATTCGCTCGCGATCTTGCTGAGAGAGCAGCTGCCGGATCCGAGCTGGCAGGTTTCGCTGCGCGCCTTCGACCTCAGCCCCGCGATGCTCGCCCAAGCCGAGCGGGCACGCTACTCGGCTTGGGCCTTGCGCGAGACCTCGGCCGCCGTTCAGCGGCGATGGTTCAGGAACGACGGCGGCGAGTTCGTCCTGCACCAGGCCATCCGGGAGATCCCCGCCTTCCACGAGAGCAATCTTACGGAAGACGACCCGCGCATCTGGACTCCCGCGCAGTACGACGTCGTTTTTTGCCGGAACGTGATCATGTACCTGACGGCGGAAGCGGCCGAGCAGGCGGTTGCAAGGATTGCCCGCTCGCTCGCACGCGGCGGGTACCTGTTTCTGGGCCACGCCGAAACGTTGCGCGGCTTGTCGCTCGACTTCCACCTGTGTCACACGCACGGCACCTTCTACTACCGGCTCAAGGAAGCTTCCGGGGCTCCGGAGAACCGGCCGAGCCCGCGTCCCGAGCCGGCGAGCCCCACGATCTGGAACGACACTTGGCTCGAGACGATTGAACACGCCTCTCTGCGCATCGAAGCGCTCAGCAAGAGGTCGAGCGAGCCGCAGGCGTCCGGTCCAGAGCCGCCGTCGCCGGCAGAGGTGCGCCGCGATCTCGGTGTGGCGCTCGAGCTGCTCGAGCGAGAGCGCTACGAAGAAGCGCTGAGCTTGCTCGGAGATGTTCGCGCTGACGCCCGGGACCCGGACGCGCTCCTGCTCCACGCAGTTCTCTTGACTCACGCCGGCAAGCTCGAAGCGGCGACGGCGGCGTGCGCATCGCTGCTCGCGCTCGACGAGCTGAACACGGGAGCGCACTACGTGCTGGCGTTGTGCTGCGAGAGCGCCGGAGACCGCCAGCGCGCCATGAATCACGATCGAATGGCCGTTTATCTGGACCCGAGCTTTGCGATGCCGCGCCTGCACCTCGGTCTCATGGCGCGGCGCATGGACGATCGCGAGACGGCGCGCCGAGAGCTCGCGCAAGCTCTGATGTTGCTCCAGCGTGAAGACGCCGCGCGCCTACTGCTGTTCGGCGGGGGATTCAATCGAGACACGCTGACGGCGCTCTGTCGCGCCGAGCTGAGCGCCGTGGGAGGCACTGCCTGATGAACGGGACTTCGAACGATCTCGAGGCGGTGCGCGCGGAGCTCCGCCGCGCTTTCGATCAAGGATTCAGAGAGCCCGCTGCCGCCAGCCAGGTTGCCGAGCACGAAGACATGCTCGCGATCCAGGTTGGGGGCGACGCCTACGCGCTGCGCCTGGCCGAGGTGATGGGTCTGCACTCCGCCCTGCATCTCACGAAGGTGCCGAGCGCGATCCCCGAGTTCCTGGGCTTGCTCGGCGTGCGCGGTCTGCTCGCGGCGGTGTACGATCTCGGTCCCCTGCTCGGCTACCCGCGAAC
>DATHEN010000782.1:0-4198 GCA_035318565.1 Polyangiaceae bacterium | reverse complement strand
GCCCCGCACGTAACGATCAATGAAGCGCTGCGGTGGCTCGAGTGCTTCACCAACTTGGCCGTGGTGAGCAAGACCGTCGCCACCCCGCCGGGCTCCCCGACCGCGGGCCTGCGCTACATCGTGGCCGCGGCCGCGACCGGTGTGTGGACCGGCCAGGCCGGCAAGGTCGCGTTGTATCTCGGCTCTGCGTGGGGCTTTCGCACCGCGCCGGTCGGCACGCAAGCGTGGGTGGCGGATGTGGCGACTAACTTTCGTTGGAATGGCAGCGCATGGGTGTAAGGTGGGCCCCATGCGCATCGATCTCTACATTACTCATGAGTCTGACGATCCCGTCGCGCATGATCTGCACACGCTGCATATGCACAGCCTGTTTCGTTCACTTAACACCAAGGTAGACACCATCATGGCCACTCAAGCAGAACACGCCGCCAAGCTTCGAGCGCTCGGCACCCAGCTCGCCAAGGCACGCACGGAGATCATCAGCGCGGTCGACAAGCTCAAGGCAGCGATCGAGGCAGGCGGCAACAGCAGCGAGGAAGTCGACGATGCCACCGCGGCGCTCGAGACGGCGGTGCAGGGCCTGGATGATCTGAATCCGGACGAGGCCAGCCCGGTCACCGCCTGAGGGTGCTGATGCCGCGACCACGGACTGAAAAGACCCAACGCGACGTGATGTTGCTTGGCGACTCCAACGAGCCGCTCAGCAACGTGGTGTCACTGCGCGAGTACATCGAGGTGCGTATTCGTGGCGTGCAGGATGCCGCCATTGCGCGCGCCGAATCGCAAGACAAGGCGGTCTCCGCGGCGATGTCCGCGGCGCAAGCGGCCGTGCTGAAGGCTGAGACGGCGACCGAGAAGCGCTTCGAGTCGGTCAATGAATTTCGCGAGTCCCTCGCCGATCAATCCCGCACGCTGATGCCGCGGGCGGAATTCGAGGCGCTGCACAAGGCAGCGCAGGACCGCAACGAGCAAGCGCTCGCCACGATGGGTGAGCGCTTCAGCGGGCTCAATGCCCGCATGAATGCGCTCGACTCACAGGGCACCGGCAAGTCGCAGGGTTGGACCGCGGTGGTCTCGGTCATTGCGCTCATCGCCGCAGTGCTCAGTGTTCTGCTCATTGCGTTCCAGCTCAAGGGTGTCTGAGTTTTGCCGACGCCCCCGCGGTTGTCATAAGAGCCAGACATAACCGGCCCGCGCTTCAGTCGGCCGAGCGCCGCGCGTTCTTGCGCTCGACGTAGGCGCGCAGCGCGTCGTAGTCGCCCGGGTGGATCCACAGGTGCGCAAGTTTGAAGCCCGCCTTGCGCATGCGCGCCCGCGCGAGCTGCTGGCGCTGCGCGGGGGTCCGCGGCTCGGGTGCCTTGGTCTTCACTGCCGTGGACTTCTTCATGGGGGCGCTTGGCTCGGGGTGGTGCGGTGGGCTCGATGTAGGTTAGTCTACGCCGTGACATGTCACCGCGGCGTGATGGGCGTCGCACAACGAGAAAAGGCTCCGAGGGGAGCCTTTCTTTTCTACCTGTATCCCACCTTAGAGAATGTCCGACCGGTAGCGTCGTTTGCATGTGGCTTGCAGCTCTTTATCCACTCCCTGAGCCCGCCCCGGTCCGATTTCGCTGGTCCGGTTACTTGGCCCTGGATTCGCCGGGCCCGCTAGGTGGGCTACCACCATGTAGAGAGTGTACACCGTGACATGTCACGAAGGCGTGATGCGAGTCGCAATTCCTGAGGGTCAGCAGCGCGCTGCCGTGACATGTCACTTTCGCGAACCGCGTCACGTCGACTTCCAGCCGCACGGCGCATAGTGGCTCCACGGTGCACGAACGGGCCGGATAGTGGAGAGCCAAGCAAAATGACGATGGTAGAAATCAGCGGCAACACGTACCCGGTCAAGGACCAGATCCGCGCCCTCGGCGGTCGCTGGAACCCGGCCAAGAAGGTGTGGAGCGTGCCGGCCGACAAGGCCGATGCAGCTTGGGCGCTCGTCGGCGGTACCGCGGGCGCGCCTGCTGGCACGCTGGTGGGGATCGTGCCGGTCAGCCCCGGCAACAACGGCTACCGCCGCAGCTATGCGGCTAAGTACCCGCGCACTGGCTGCCGCTGTGGGAGCCGCGAGGGCATCACCCGCGACAGTGACTGCGCCAGCTGCGTGCACGACGCATGAACACCCTCGACACCGTGCGCGGCCTGATCGGCCGGCGCCACAAGATCAGCGCGCAGGAAATGTCCACCCTCCTGCTGTCGCTCCTGCCCACCGACCTGCCCGAGCGCTCGACCATCACGGGGCGCGGCGCCACCGGTCAACTCTACGTCGGTGGCCAGTGGGTGACGGACCCGCGCTGCGAGGCTGCGGCGACCGCGCAGGCGTGGGCCGAGCTGTGCACGGGGATCACCTGCGTGAGCGTGCTGCCGACCAGCTATTACGTCGGCGATGAGCTGCGCGTCGGCCTGGGCGTGCGCCATGACGAGCCGGGGTCGATGCACCCTGAGCAGCAGGCCGAATTGATGTTCGTGCCGGCCTCGCTGGGAGACCTGAGCTACGTCCGCGGCAAGGCTGCCCGGGTGCTGGTGGTGCAATCATGAGAGACGCAATCAATGCGTGGATTCGCGCCCGCAACGAGTGTGCGGAGCAGGATCTTCACCGTATGGATGCGGCCGGCGCAGAGCACTGCGGTCAGCACCTGCTCGCGGAGCTGATACGACTGCGGGCCGCGCTGGAGGGTGCACGCGGCCCCGTGTCAGGCGCAGAAGTGATCGCGCATCTAGCGCCCATTATTTCGCTCGCTCGAGGCGAGGCACAGGATCGGCTGCGTGCCGCGGTCGGCGATGACAGCATCGAAGTGCCAGGAATCGTGTCGTTTCGCAGATGAGCGTGGCGCGGAAAGTTGGAGTCGTCTGCCGGAGCCAAGAAAAGCTAGGCTTCGATGAGGCCGGGCCCTGAGCGCCCGGAGGATTGCTGTCCTGAGCAACAGCGTTAAGTGTGCCAAGTCCGCTTCGATGAGGCCGCGCCACGCTCGGGAAAAAGACTACTACAGCTCTTGGGCGAAGGCCACCCGCGGCACCTTCTGGGTCGAGGCCCGCACCCAGCGCTTGCCGATAATGATCACGGCCAGGTGAGTGCGCACCTCACCGGGCGCGACCTCGAGCCCCAGGGCCCGGCGCACCCGCGCCACGCGCACATGCACCCGGACCAAGCCGTACTGCGCGCAGGACTCACGCACCAGCGCCTCGGCGGTGCGCTGCTCGAGCTCACTCGCCTCGCGCTCCTCATCCACGCCCAAGTCCGCAGGCTCCGCCCCGAGCGAGGCCGGCCACAAGATCATCAACTCGATGCCGCCGACGCGGTCGGCATCTCCCGCCTGGCGCCTGCTCAACTGGATGGACATGGTTATGTCTCTACGTTATGACAAGGCCGCGCGGTGCGACCGCGGGCGACCGTTATATCAGCTGGGCATATTGCATTTAGCACGCGGGGTTTGCGGGGATTGCCAGGTCTACGGCGCCGCCCGGGCCGGCGCATGATGGGTCTCGTCGGACCCGCCCCTGGCACCGATGACCGACGGAGATCAGCAGCTGCCCCCCGTCAACAGGTCACGACCGCGGGGCCCATAGCCCCCACACGGGTCCGACCGGCGTCCGCGGCTGTGACGGTAGGTCCCGCCGCGGGGGCCCTTTGCGGCCGCAGTAAATCCTGAAGACGAGATAAGGCATTGGGAATACGTGACGTGAATTCACCTGCCGCGCTCACCTGAGCCCTACGCTTCCCCGTTCCTCTCATCACAAAGGTAACGGACCCATGCTCAGGACGGCAGCCGCGCTCGGCATATTGCTATGCATTGCAGCTTCAGCTCAGGCTCAGGAGCAGGAGCAGGAGCAAGCACAGCAGGAAACGAAGAACTTGCGCTTCGGCATCGGGGTGGCGCAGTACACGCTCGACTTCGATGATCTCGATATCAAGTTCAAGCCGACCGGTTTCGACGCTTTCGCCGGATACGAGTTCAATCGCTACCTCGCGCTCGAAGCCGGCTATCTCAGGGCCGGAGACGATCCTAAGAACTTCGAGGGCATTGCAAAAATCAGGGTCAAAGCGAATGCGTGGTTCGCATCGGCCGTGGTCAGTGTGCCGCTCAGCAATGCAGTGAGCCTGTACGGACGACCCGGTTTGGCGCGGTTTGAGAGAACTGCAACTCTGAGCGGTCCTGCG
>DATHEN010000781.1:0-3881 GCA_035318565.1 Polyangiaceae bacterium | reverse complement strand
CTGCGTGTGCGCCAGCTCTTCGACCCGCTCGAGGACGTCATCGCCGAGCTCGGCCTCTCCGAGCAGGCTCTGGTAGTGCGAGAGCGCCATCTCCGAATCGCCGGCTTTGAGCGCCACGTCGGCCATGCGCAAGACCGTGCTCAGCTTGCGTTCGCCCTCCACCTGGTCGAACATCCAGACGAGCTCGGTGTAAACGCCGCGGTAGTCTCCCACCTCTTCATAGGCTTCCATCAGCGCCTGATGAGCCAGGGGATCGTCCGGGTCGTCCGCCAGCGCAGCCCGCCAGGTCTCGAGCGCCAGCGCCGGGTTCTGACCGTCGCGGCGCTGCAAGGTGGCGATCGAGTGGTAGAGCTCCCGGCGGCGCCTCGGATCGCTTTCGCGTTGCAGCGCTGCACGGAACAAGGTGAGGCGTTCTTCTGCGCTACCTTGCTCCTGCAAGAGCTCATCCATGCGGCCGAGCAGGTCCTCTGCGGCGGGCGCAAAGGCCAGGGCTCGCCGGAATACCTCCACAGCACGCGTGATTTCCCCGGCCGCCACCAGGGCCTCGGCCGTTGCGCGGCACAGGGTCAGGAGCTCGGGCCTATCGACGGGCCGATCCGCGAGCGCAGCGCTGAAGGCTTCCGCTCGCAGCGAGGGGTCGCCGAGTCGGGCGGCGGGCTGCTGTACCCGCTCGATCCAGGCCTCGATTAAGAGCGGCTCGTGGGCGACGCTCTCTTTCAAGCCGCGCGCCGCGATGCGCAGGGCGGTCCCCGGATCGTCCAGAGTTTCGGCTAGATCGACGGCCTCCGCGAACGCGCGCAGGCGCAGCGCCGCGTCAGCGCCCAGCTCGGCGCGCGTTTCCAGAACGCGAATCAGACCGCCGGTGTGCCCGTCGCGGCGATACAGCGGCTCGAGCGCGTCGGCCGCTTCGAGCCGCAGGTTGCCGGCCGACAGCAACTTCTCCACCGCGGATCGGCTCACGCGGTCCTCGGGGTCCGCGGCGAGCGCCTGCCGATACACGGCCAGGGCTCCGGAGGGATCGCCGAGCTTGGTGGCGCGAATGTGCGCGAGCCGGGCGAGCAGCGCAGGACGTTCCGCCGGCGCTGCCAGCCCGATCTCCTGCTCGAGCAACAAGGCCAGATCGACGAAGCGCTGGTGCTGCTCGAGCAGCGGGATCAGCCGCGCGTGCGCTTCGCGGGAGGGGCCGTACTTGGCCACGAAAGCCAGCCATGCTTCCAGCGCTTGGCCGCGATCGCGGCGCTGCGAAGAACGCAGCTCAGCGGAGCGAAACATGAGCTCGCGCGCCTCGTTCGGGTCGCGCGTGCGCTCGGCGCGCAGTCCGAGAATTTCCGCGAGCCCTTCCTGATCGCCCATGCCCTCGTAGAGGACTTCGAGCTTGCGCAGCGCTTCGTCCGTCCAGGGGGAGCCAATCAGCGCCCGCTGCGCGATGATCGCGCGCGCAGGATCGTCGAGCTCGCTTTCACACAGCCGCGCCAGACGCCGCGCAGCCGCCTGACGGCGCTCGCGTTCCGGCTCGAGCTTCACCACGAGCTCGAGCGCCTGGGCGAGCGGTTTGATCTCTCCGGCTTCGGCGTACAGCTCGCTCAAACGGCCGGCGGCGTGCAGCACCGCGCCATCGTCCTGGTCGTTCTCCAGCACCTGACGGAAGGCAGCCTGCGCGCTCTTCACGTCGCCGGCCTGCATGAAAATCGAGCCAATTTCGGCGCCGACCCGCGCGCGCACGCCGGGGTCCTTGTTCGTCTGCAGGGCGCGCTGCAAAAGCCGTGCGGCTTCGAGCGGCTGATCGAGACTGGCGCTGAGCCCGACGAAGCGCTTGCGCAGAACATCGTCCCCTGGATCGCCGGCTACCACGGGTGCCATCAGCTCCAGGGCACCGGCGGGATCGTTCAGCACGTCTTGCTTCAAGATCGAAAGCCGGCGCTGCACCTCCACGCGACGCGGGCCGCGCACGCTCTTCAGCTCCTGAGCCAGCATGGCTGCCGCGGTCTCGAGTTGTCCGAGGCGCTCGTAGGCATCGGATAGCGCCGCGGTGGCGCGCGCGGCGACAGCGCGCACTTCGAGGAGCGCCTCTGCAGCGGCGCGGGCCAGAGCGTGCTCCGGGTCGCGGAGCAACAGCGCTTCCACGTGCGGCATGGCCTTGTGCGGCTCGCCGAGCTCGTTCATGTAGCGAGCCACGAGCCGCTCGCGAATCGGCCGCGCTTCGGATTCGTCGGGTGTTGGGTCGCGCTCGAGCGACTGTTCGAGCAACTGCACGGCGTCGCGATGCCGACCACAGGCCAAGAGCCGCTGCTCGAGCGCAGCGCGCGTGGCCGCGGCGTCGGGCTCTATCCGTAGGATATGCCCGTAGATTTCGATGGCCAGCTCGTCGGCGTCAGGCTCGCCTTCCACGAGCTCGGAGGCTCGACTCAGAAACAGGAGCTGCTGCCCGCGGTCGGGTTCGGCGAGGGCCGCATCCACATAGAAGCGCGCCAGCCGCAGCGGTTGCTCGGCTTCGGTGAGCAGAGTTTCGAGACGGGTGAAAGCTTCGGGATGGCCGGGCACCGACGCCACGGCGCGCTCCGCATAAGCCACCGCACCGTCCGTGTCGCCGAAAGTGTCCCCGAAAAAACGCGCAGCTTGCAGGTAGACGATGGCCTGCTGCTCCGGCGCCATCAACTTGATGCGCTTGTCGCCCGTTACGTGTTCGTACGCAAACGCCAGCTCGCTCACCTTGTCGTGGCGTACGGCGGCTGCGTGCAGAGCGTCGAAATGCCCAGTCGCGTCCTGGTTTTTCGAGAGCGCGTGTAAGATCGATTCGAGGACCAGCAGCGGATCGTCGAGCTCGGCGTCCAGCTGCTCGTGCAAGTCGTCGAGCTTCGCGGGCACCATGCTCGGGCGGCGCCGCCCGCTGGTTTTGGGAGGTTCTGCGGGCATTGCTGGAATTCGAACTGAAAACGAGACTATCAGAGTCATGCGACGCGCGAGGAACCGTTCGCCCGCGCTGCCTCCTGTAGGGAATGTCCTCACACTCGGGGTTGACAGTGGGGCTGGGCGGCCGAGAGTGGAAACAGCATGTTCGAAACTGCCGAGCTCGGTCGCACCCTGGATAGAGCCGCGTATGACGCCGAGGTGCCGGAGCTCCGGACGGCCTTATTGAAGGTCCAGCAGGCGCTCGCCGACGCAGACTTTCCCGTGATCGTCCTCTTGCACGGCATGGACGCCGCCGGTCGCGGCGAAGTCTTGAACGTGCTCCACGAGTGGCTGGACGCTCGCTATCTCGACCGCCAAGTCTACGAGCCCCCCACGGAGGACGAACGCGAGCGGCCCGAGTACTGGCGCTACTGGCAGTGGCTCCCGGCGCGCGGGCGGATCGGGATTTTTCTCGGCTCTTGGTACACTGAGCCGCTACTTTTGCGGGCGTACGGCAATATCGGCTCCAAGACTTACGCCCGCGCCCTGCAGCACGCGGGCGCGTTCGAATCGATTTTGGCCGATGACGGCGCGCTGTTCGTGAAGATCTGGCTGCACATCGGCAAGTCCGAACAGAAGCGACGCCTGCGTGCCTTCCGCGCGAAGGGCACAGAGCGCTTTCGCATCCAGAAGCACGACTTCGAGCGCCACGAGCGTTACGAGAGCTTCGCGAAGGCCGCAGCGCGCGCCATCCGTGAAACCAGCACTGCAAGCGCACCGTGGAACGTGGTGGAGGCGACCGACGAGCGCTACCGCAACGTCACGGTGGCCCGCTGTCTCGTCGAGCACATCACACACGCGCTCGAAGTCTCGGCCAAGAACGGAACTGCGCCGGCCGCGGATGCGCACGTCGCGGACGCGATCACGATTCTGGACACCCTCGATGTGAGCCAGCGTCTCGAGGACGCGGACTACGAAAAGCGGAGAACCGC
>DATHEN010000780.1:0-2010 GCA_035318565.1 Polyangiaceae bacterium | reverse complement strand
ATCGCCGAGGCCAATGGCGTGCTGCTCGTCGAGGGCCTGCCGCCGGCTATCGAACCGCTCGTTGCGCGCGGCATCGTTTTCGCGCGAGGCAGCAACGATTCGGTCGAATTGCTGCTGCCCATCGCGTACATGGTCCAGATGCGCGCCTGGGAAGGCGACGACCCGCGTGGCATTCGCGCCCTGCTCGCGCAGGCGAATCCCGAGGTAGCGGCCAGCATTGCGTCCCACTACCTGGGTCGCCCCGCGACGCCCCCTCTTTGCCTATCGCTCGAGCCGGCCTGGCAGGTACTGACCGACAAAAGTCGCCTGGTGCGCGAGGTCGAAGAGCTCGCACCGCTCGAGCGCAAGCTACTGCGCGCAGTCGAGAAGGTGGGTGGCGAAGTAGATACTGAAGAGCTTCTAGATCTGGAGCGCGAACCCATGCGCCTGCGCGGTGCGACGGGTGCAACGCCCTCGCGACGTGGTGTGGGGTTTGCACTGGAGCGACGCGGATTTCTGGTCCCGGTGCACCCCAACCGGCACGTCATCCCGAGTGAGGTTGCCGCCGTGGTGGGCGCCCACCGCCACGCCGAGCGCGAAGCCCACCGCCGTGAAATTCGCAGCTTCGTGCTGGCCGAGGATCACGCCCCGCGCCGCGCGCGCTTCGCCGAAGATCCCGTGCCGCTCGCTCTGGCGATAGCACTGGCCGTGCGAGATCCATCAATAGAGATTCGCGCGGGCGTTGGCACGCCACGCTCGCTCATCAGCAAATTCGCCACACGCTTCGGACGAGACGCGGACGTGGTCGCGCTGATCGCCTCGCTGAGTCGGGCAGTCGGCCTGTGGGATCCGTCAGTCGTGAGCATCGCGTCGCCGCCGGGATCGTTCCGGGTACACGAGCTCGGACGTGCGCTGTT
The DNA here is from genome assembly GCA_035318565.1 of Polyangiaceae bacterium. GTDB lineage: Bacteria > Myxococcota_A > Polyangia > Polyangiales > Polyangiaceae > DATDJP01. Next base: position 1,114 of record DATHEN010000780.1, on the reverse strand, counting down.
CGAAGCCTGGCGCAGAGGCGGCGCGTGGGACGAGGCACGTCCCGAAGGCGAGGTACTGCGAGTAGCCGGGGAGACCCGCGAAGCCAGCGCCGTCGGCGTGATTCGAGACATGGTGCTCGAAGCGCTGACGGAACTCGGAGACGGCTGCTGGGCCCCCTGGGAAGCCGTGGCCGCATACGTCCGAGCCGACAGTCGAACACCGGGCGTCAGCCGGCTCATCGAGCGCTGGGCACAGCGCTCGGGAGTGGAAGCCAGCACGCCCGCCGAAATCGCGCGACGCATCGCGCTCGATAGCTTGCACGTGCTCGGCGTGGTCGACCTCGGGGATCCGGACGCCGACGACGGCGGAGACGCGCTCGGCCCCACCTTGCGCATCACGCCCCGCGGACGCGCGTACCTGACGCTGGCGGACAACGGCGTGGCCGGTGAACCCAGCCGCTTCCTGGACAATCAGGCTCTGCGGGTGGGCTCGCAGTCGCGAGTCGGACATGTAATGGGCATCGCGCCGTTCGTCGAGATCGGGCGCGCTTCGGGATACCTGGACGTCGCCATCACGCAGCAAACGCTGTCCTTGGCTCTCAGCGCCGGCTTCGAGAGCGACGTGATCCGCGTGAGACTCGAGCTCGTCGCGCCGCTTCCGGACCCGATCGCCCGCATGTTGGTTCAGGCGAGCGCCGTGCTCGGCCGCGCCGAATTCGTGCAAACGCAGGGCTTTCTTTGGGTGGAAGACCCGGAAGTCCGCGAGATGCTGCGTACTCGCCGCCAGACCGCGGACCTGTTCGTCGATCCGTCGCCCCCAGCCGGCCTGCTGATTGCCGCTGGCGTGGACGTCGATCGGCTCGCGCGGCGCTGTCGCGCGCTCGGTGTAGAGCTCCTGCTGCAAGGCGAGGTCTATCGAACCCGCTCCGCCGCCCCACCCGGCAGGGCCAGCGGCGCACGCAAAGCAGAATCCAACGCCAACATGCCCGCGGTGGATCCGCGCCGTACCAGTGGCACCCGCCGTGCGCGTCGCTCCTCGGCGACCATACCGGCCATCAAACGCGGCAGCGGCACCTAAGCCTGCCGCCTCGCGCGGCTTTCAGCTTTCCATCCCGTGAGGAAGTCTTCGCGCGAA
>DATHEN010000779.1:0-4439 GCA_035318565.1 Polyangiaceae bacterium | reverse complement strand
TACGGCTGGCGCGTGAGCTCGGCATTGCCGACATCGTGAAGCTCGAGGTGATCGGCGATCCGCGCACGCTCTATCCGGACAACGAGCAAACGCTGGTTGCTGCGCGTGAGCTCGTGAAGGAAGGCTTCACGGTGCTGCCGTATTGCATCGACGACCCGATCATTTGCAAGAAGCTCGAAGATGCGGGCTGTGCGGCGGTAATGCCGCTGGCTGCGCCGATCGGTTCGGGGCTCGGCATCCGTAATCCGTACAATTTGCGGATTATTCTGGAGCACGCCCGAGTGCCGGTGATCGTCGATGCCGGGGTGGGCACCGCCAGTGACGCGGCCATCGCCATGGAGCTCGGTTGTCACGGCGTACTCATGAACACGGCGATTGCAGGCGCCGAGCAGCCCGTGCTCATGGCGGAAGCCATGCGTGAAGCGGTGTCTGCAGGCCGCAAAGCGTTTTTGGCTGGGCGTATGCCCAAGCGACTGTACGCGAACGCTTCCAGCCCGGAAACGGGCGTCATCGAATGAAGTCAGCGCGGTTCACGCCGTATCAGCTTCGGTTGTTCGTTTTTCTGAGTGTGGCCTCGCTGTTCGAGGGCTACGATTTTTTCGCCCTGACGCAGATTCTGCCGAACTTGCGCGCGGAAATGGGGCTCGACGCGAGCGGCGGGGGCATGCTCGTCACGTTCATCAACTTTGGAACGCTGGTCGCGTATCTGCTCGTGCGCAAGGCGGACCGCTGGGGTCGAAAGCGCGTGCTGACGGTCACGATCGCCGGCTACGCGCTGTTCACCGGTCTCTCGGGTCTGGCGCCCAACGTGATCGTGTTCGCGATTTTTCAAATGCTCGCGCGCATTTTTCTGATCGGCGAGTGGGCGACGAGCATGGTGATCGCCGCCGAAGAGTTCCCGGCAGAGCGACGCGGCATGGTGATTGGAGTGATCACCGCCATGGCGAGCCTCGGCTCCGTCATTTGCGCCGGTATCGTACCGATCTTGCTGAAGACGGACTACGGCTGGCGCTCGGTGTACTTCGTGGGCGTGGTGCCGCTCCTGATTCTCGCGTACGCGCGCCGCGGTTTGCGGGAAACCGAGCGCTTCACCCGGCAGCTGCTGGAGCGCTCTGCCGCAGACGCCGCGCGCGGTCGCTCGTTGTTCGCGATCCTGAAGACTCCTTACCGCAAGCGCGTCTTCGAGCTCGGCCTGATCTGGTTCGTGACGTACATCTGTACGCAAAACGGCATCACCTTCTGGAAGGAGTTCGCGCTCGCGGAACGCGGCTTCACGGACGCCGAAGTGGGGAAGGCAATCGCCATCGCTGCGGTCGCGTCGATGCCGCTGGTGTTTTTCGCGGGCAAGCTGCTGGACGTCGTCGGCAGAAAGCCCGGCGCGGCTCTGATCTTCGGTACAACGGCGATCGGCGTTTTCGGTTGTTACACGCTCGAGGGAAAAGGGCCGCTCACGTTCATGCTGATCCTCGGCATCTTCGGCACGAGCTCGGTTTTGCCGGTGCTGAATGCGTTCACCACCGAGTTGTTCCCGACCGAGTACCGCGGCGATGCGTTTGCCTGGTCGAACAATTTGCTCGGTCGCGTCGGCTACGTGCTCTCGCCGCTCGCCGTGGGTTTCGCTGCGGATTCGGTGGGCTGGGGCCCGGCCGTAGCGACCACGGCGCTGGCACCGCTCGTGGCCCTCGGTCTCATCTTCTGGCTCTTGCCCGAAACGCGTGCCAAAGAGCTGGAGGAAATCAGCCCGGCATGAGCAGCGTACGGTTCCAGCGGGTGGCTCGCCGGTGAGCGAAGCACGAAGGCCGAGCGCGCCCGCGCCGGGGGCTCCCGTCGGGGCCGGCGGAGAGCGGCAAGTCGCGGGCGGCTTCTTCTTGCACGTTGCACCCGCGATTCTGTACGTGCTCGCGATCTTCTACGCGGGCTCCGTGGAGCAAGGGCCCGAAATTCAGGTCGAACTGGTGGCGCAGGACAAGCTCCTGCACCTGGTCGCGTTCTTCGGCATGCAGCTCACCATGTTCCGAGCCGCGCGCTGGAAACTCTTCGAGCTCGGCACCGGGCGCCTCGCCCTGATTGCGTTGGCGCTGACCAGCGCAGTGGGGGCGTCGCTCGAGTTCTGGCAAGCCACGTTGCCGTATCGCAGCGCCGAGTTCGCCGACTGGGTTGCGGACGTGCTGGGCGCAGGCCTGGCGGCGCTGCTGCTTCGGCTGGTGTACGGGCGCAACGCGCCGGGCTGAGTGCAGGTGTTCCCGCGGCTGATTGCGATCACGGACCTGGAGCAGCTGCCGGCGGCTCTGCTCGAAGCCCGCGTCGAAGCTCTGCTCGCTCGGGCAGAGCCGCGCAGCGTGATGCTTCAGCTGCGCGACCGGGCTACGTCCGCGCGCGAGCGCTTGGCGCTCGGTTCGCGATTGGCGAAGCTCACACGCCGCTACCGCCAGCTGTTTGCGGTGAACGATCGCGTGGACCTGGCGCAACTCCTCGGCGCCGATGCGCTCCACCTGGGTGAACACTCCGTGTCGACAGCCGACGCTCGCGCGCTCTTGCCCAGCATCTGGATCTCCCGCGCTTGCCACGATGCGCGCGCCGCTGCTGCCATTGACGCGGACGCGCTGCTCGTTTCGCCGGTGTTCGCCGTTCGCAAGGGCGCTGCGGCGCTCGGCCTTTCGGAATTGCAGATTGCGGCGGAGCTGGCGCGTGCTCGTGAGACACCGGCGCTCGTCTATGCGCTGGGCGGCGTCACGCCCGAGCGCGCGCGGCGGGCGCTGATGGCGGGAGCGCACGGCGTGGCCGCCATCGGGGCGGCGCTCGGCGAAGCGAGCCCGCTGCCGTTGCTCGATGCCCTGGGCATCCGTGCGCGCTGAGTCGAGCGCGGGACCTTCGCACACCCGGACTGCGTCATTGCAGGGGAGCAGTGCTATACGACACGCCCAGCGATGGCCGCCTCCAGCACACCCTTCGAATCCGTTCCCAGCGAGCTCGATTTCCCGAAGTACGAACGCCGCGTGCTAGAGCTCTGGAAAACCCGGAAAATATTCGAAAAATCGCAGAGCGCCCAGGATCCTTCTGCGCCGCAATTCGTGTTCTACGAGGGGCCCCCCACTGCGAACGGGGTCCCGCACAACGGGCACGTGCTCACGCGCGTGATGAAGGATTTGTTTCCGCGCCATCGCGCCATGCTCGGGCAGCGCGTGCTCCGCAAAGGCGGCTGGGACACCCACGGCCTGCCGGTCGAAGTCGAGGTCGAGAAAGAGCTGCGTATCCACGGCAAGGCGGCGATCGAGGCGTACGGGGTCGAGCCCTTCGTGCAGCGCTGCATCGAGAGCGTGTTTCGCTACACCACGGAGTGGGAGCGGCTGACCGAGCGCATCGGATTCTGGGTGAGCCTGCCGGACGCCTACGTGACGTACCATCGGAGCTTCGTGGAGAGCGAGTGGTGGGCGCTCTCGGAGCTCTTCAGGAAGGGCCTGCTCTATCAGGGTCACAAAGTCGTGTGGTGGTGGGCGCAGGGTGGCACTGCGCTCTCGAGCGCCGAGGTGGGCCTCGGTTACAAGACTGTCGATGACCCGAGCGTGTACGTCGCTTTCCCCTTGGTCGATGACCCGAAGCGCGCGCTCGTGGCGTGGACGACGACGCCCTGGACCTTGCCTTCGAACACCTATGCCGCCGTCAAGCCGAGCTTCTCGTACGACGTCGTGCGCATCGGGGAACCGCTCGCCGAGAAGGCCGGAAAGAGCGGCAAAAAGGCCGCTCTTTCCGAGATTGACGTCGCCGTCAGCGAGCTCGTCGTCGCGAGCGAGCTCCGCGCCACGCTCGAACAGAAGCTCGGCCGTACGCTCGAAGTGATCGAAACGCTGCCGGGCGCAGCGCTCGTGGGTCTGCGCTACAGGCCGCCGTTCGATTTCTACTATCGGAGCTTGGGCGACGCGCGCGTCGCGCTCAAAGCAGGGGGCGACGACGCGCTCTGGTGGCGCGTGATCGCCGGAGACTTCGTCACGCTCGATAGCGGTACCGGCATCGTGCACGTGGCGCCCGCCTTCGGCGAGGACGACCACGACGCTCACCGCCGGCAGCTTCAGCGTTACGCCGATCCACAGAGCGTGGAGCTGATCTGCGCGATTCTCCCGGACGGCACGTTCAAGTCGGAGATCGCAGCCTATGCCGGGCGCTGGGTGAAGGACGCCGATCCGCAGATCGTGAAAGACCTGGCTGCTGCGCGCGCGCTGCTTCTCGCCGAGACGTATCGGCACGATTACCCGTATTGCTGGCGTGCCGATCAGGATCCGCTGATCCAAATGGCACGTCCGGCGTGGTTCATCCGCACCACCGCCGAGCTCGAGCGCGCCAAGCAAAACAACCGAGCCGTCAATTGGCTGCCGGAGCACATCAAGACCGGGCGCTTCGGCGACTTCCTCGACAACAACGTGGACTGGGCGCTCTCGCGCGAG
>DATHEN010000778.1:0-7572 GCA_035318565.1 Polyangiaceae bacterium | reverse complement strand
TGATCAACGTGATCACCAAGAACGCGAGTGAGTACAGCGGCGTTCACGCGCTGGGCGAATACGAGCCGGGTCGCACATGGAACGCGGGCGCGGGCGCCGGCTTCACCTTCGACTTGTTCGGCGCAGCCAGCGAAGTTACGGCGGGCGTCGAGCATTTCTCCCGTTTTGGACCGGATCTGGACTTCGAAGAGCAGGCATTCCCGCTCGAAGTGGGCATTGGTCAGCTGATTCCCTTCCGGCGCGGCGCGCCCGCAGACGGAATCTGGGGCGGCAGGCTCCGGCACGCGTACTTCGCCGACGCTTCCTCGGGCATGCTGCGGCTGCGTTCCGGCGACTTCGAGGTGATGCTGCAAGGGAACGTCTACCGGCGCGGGATTCCGTACATCACCGCCGGCATCAACGTCGACTTCGACGATCCCAAGAGCTACGAGCTCGACCGCTCCGTGCGGCTCGATATCAAGCACCAGGCCACGTTGAGCTCGCTCGTGCAACTCACGTCGCGCGCCTATGCCGACGGCTTCGACTATCGCCGCAAGGTAAACCGCAACGCGCTGGCGGGCTGTTTCCGCGCGGATTTCGAAACCTGTACCTACTTCGACGTCGGCGTGGCGCGCTGGATCGGCGTCGAGGAGCGCCTCTCCTTCAACTGGCTCGAAGATCTGAGCCTCGTCACCTTGCTCGGTGTCGACGCGCGCCAGCGCTGGGTCAGCGCCAAACAGGACGCCATCGACTTCGACACGGGACGAGCCTTCGCGCCCACGACGGGCACCATCGGCGACGGCACCGATGAATCGGCCATCGTGAGCCCGTACCTACAGCAAACCTGGAGCCCCCTCGCGTGGCTCGATCTGAACGCGGGAGCGCGCTTGGACATCGACGAACGGTTTTCTCCCGTGTTGTCACCCCGCGGCGCCGTCGCCATCAGCCCCTACCGCACCACCACACTGCGGGGCATTTACTCCCAAGCCTTCCGCGCGCCGACCTGGTCCGAAACCGATCTCATGAGTTACCGCGTCGCCCCGGCGGACGACATCGAGCCGGAGATCGCTCGCTCCGTGGAAGTGTCGATCGAGCAGCGCTTCGCCACGCAACGCCTGATGTTCGGCGTGTTCCGTACCTGGTGGGAGAATCTGATAACGCCCGACCTGCTCAGCAACGAAGAGATGGCCGAGCTTCAACGCCAGGGTCGCTTGCCCATCACGGCCAATGCACTCGCCAAGTTCGGAAACGAAGCGACCATCACGAACTACGGCTGGAACGGCGCCTGGGACGGTTCGCTGGCCCAGGGCAAGTTCAGCTACGGTTTGAACGTGACGGCAGCGTACACGCGCCATTCCGAACCCGATCAGTCCTCCGGTCTGCTAACGGTGGCGCCGCAGTTCTTCGGCAATGCGCGCATCGCCTACTCGTTCGGAAACTATCTACCGAATCCCGCGCTGGCGGCCCGCTACGTCAGCGGCCGGCCTGCGCACCAGGCGTTCGAAGACAAATTCTTCCCGATTCCCTACGGACGCTCGCTCGCGGAGTTCCGCTTCACGTTGAGCGGCGACGTGCCTGCGCTCGACGGTCTCGGCTATCGGGCCAGCGCCGCTTACACTACCGCATCGGAGAACGCCTACGCGGTGGGTCCTTACGCGACCTACCGCCTCGTGGACGCGGCGCTCGCACCCATCGACCAGTTCCGCTTCTTCGTCGGTCTGCGCTACGACTTCGGAGGGGGCTCCGAAGCTTCGGAGCCGGAGGAATGAACGTGTTTCGTCACATGCAAAGAATGTTCGTGAGTGTCGCGCTGCTTTCGGGCTGGGGCTGCGCAGACACGACACCTCTGCCCTTCGCGGACAGCGCCGATGCGAGCCCGAGCGACGGCGGGCAAGTTCCGCCGCAGGTCATCGAAGCCTGCCGGCAGTGCATGACCAGCAACGCGTCGCCGTGCCCAGCCGCGTATCAAGAGTGTGCAGCCGACCCCCGCTGCCTCGGGTTCATGCGTTGCGTGCTGGAGACGGGTTGTCTAGCGGTCCCCGAGCTTCAGCAACGCATCGAGTGCGCAGACCCGTGCTTCCTCAGTTCCGGCATACAAGCGGGCACCGATCCCGCGCTTACGAAGGGGCTGGCCCTGAATGCCTGTACCCTCCCCGCGGGTCCCTGCGGCAGCGCCTGCGTGATCGAGTAACATCGCCTGTATGGCGAACAACCCGCTGCTAAAATTCGGCGAAATGAGGGGCAAGCCGCCCGACGAAGCCAAGTTCTTCTGGTCGGGCGGCCCGATCACGGTTGCTCCGCGGACCTGGTTTGCATCCGCGTTCAGCGGGGTCACGGCCTTCGAAACGGACACCGGCCTGGTGCTGGTGGATTCGGGGCTCGAGCAGCAAGGCGGCCTGCTCGCCAGCATGATCCGCCAGGAGACGAGCGCGCCGGTGCATACGGCCATCTTCACCCAGGGACACGTCGACCACGCCTTTGGTCTCAAACACTTTCTCAGCGCCGGACAGCCCGCCCCACGCGTCGTGGCGCATCGCCTGATGCCGGCACGCTTTGCTCGCTACGAGCTCACGGCAGGCCACAACGCGGCGCTCAACGCGCGGCAATTCGGAGGCACCGTGCGCGCCTCCGAGTATCAGCGCAAAGACTACGACACCTTCCGTGCCCCGGAGCTGCCCCCGACGCAGCTGTACGACGACCAGCTCGACCTCGACATCGGCGGCGTTCGCTTCGAGGTGCATTATTGCCGTGGAGAAACCGACGACCACAGCTGGATCTACTGCCCGGAGCGCGGCGTGCTGTGCCCTGGCGATTTGTTCATCTATGCCGTTCCGAACGCCGGCAACCCGCAGAAGGTACAACGCTACCCGTGGGACTGGGCAAACGGCCTGCGTCAGATGGCGGCGCGCAAGCCACGGTCGCTGTGCCCGGGGCATGGCGGACCTGTGGTGAACGACCCGGACAAGATTCAGACGATGTTGCTCGAAACGGCGAGCTACCTGGACGTCATCGTCGAGCGCACCCTGGCCGCCCTGAACGATGGCTCACCTCCGCACGTGGATATCGTGGAGCGCGTGGAAATTCCGTCGAGCGCATCCCCCTGGCTCGACCCCGTCTACGACGAAGCCGAGTTCATCGTCCGCAACATCATTCGCTACTACGGCGGCTGGTGGACGGGACGGCCCAGTGAGCTCAAGCCCGCGCCACGCGCGAGCGTCGCGCTCGAAATGGCGGCGCTCGCCGGCGGCGCGGAGCGGCTCGCCGAACGGGCCCGAGCACTGGCCGACGCCGGGGACCTGCGCCTCGCCTGCCACTTGGCGGACTACGCACTCGAGGCGGCTCCTGGCGACCGAGCAGTGCAAAGCGCCGTCAGTGAAATTTACGAACGCCGCGCGGCGGGCGAGACCAGCCTGATGGCCATCAACCTGTTCAACTCCGCAGCAGAGTACGCGCGCGAAGGCCGTCCCTTCCGCTGAGCTCGCGATGCCCCGACGCTCCACGGCCGCCGAGCCCGCGGTCTCATCCATCTTTCCTCCGCCGCCCCGCGGCTTGAAGGGACGCAGCAGCGAGTTGTCCACGCTGTCGCGCAGCATCACGGAACGCGCACCGGCACGGGTGGCGCTGGTCGGGTCGGGCGGCAGCGGCAAGTCCATGCTCGCCTGCGCGCTCGGCCACCGTTTGAAGCCGCATTTCGCAGGGCGGATGCATTGGTTTCGGGTGGGAGCCTGGAGCTTTCAGACCCTTTCCGAGATGTTGGCCCTCGCATTCGGAACGACGCTCGCTTACGAGCGCTGCTGGCCGGAGCTCCTGCGCGTCTTGAATCGCAGCGGCGAGCGCTTGATCGTGCTCGACAATCACGAAGACGATCCGGCCATGTGCCGGCTCCTGCAGGCGCTGGCGGACACGCCCGTCACGGTCGTGATCACGGCCCGGCGCTGTCTACTCGCGGGCGTGCTCATTTACCCTGTCGTCGCGCCGCTGGTCAGCTCCGGGCAGAGTGCGTTTCCGCGCGTGGCGGGCTTGACCCGCCTGCTGCGCTGGAACCCGCTCGCGCTCGACATCGCCGATGCGATCGTCGCGTCCCGCGCAGCCAGCTTGCGCGAGATTTCCGCGTACCTCGAGGCGAAACACGTGAGCCGTGTGCACGTCATCGCTCACGAAGACGACTTGCCGGAAGTGGCGCTCTTGGTGGCCTGGGCATGGCCGCGCCTGAGCGCAGCCAGCCGGCGTATGCTCGGAGTCCTCGCGCACACGGAGGGGGATCACATGGACGTGAACTCACTCACGCAGCTGGCACGTGCCGGCACGCGATCTCGGGAGTACCTGCAGGAGTTGCAACGTTTTCGCCTCGTGCAGGAGCCGATCCGCGGGCGCTTCACGGTGCACGCAGTGGTTCGCTACGCCGTCGTTCAAAGAACCAAGATCGACGCAAACGCGCTGTTCGAGCACTATGTCTCTCTACTGGAACGTGAACCCGAAAGATTGCTGCTCGAGCAAACGCATTTGTTCGCCGCCATGGAGCACGCGCACCGCACCAACGACATGCACGCGATGCTCCGTGTCAATCAGCTGCTCAAGCAGCTCGGCGCCGAGTAGCCGCGCTCATTTGCCGGTTTCCGAGTGCGGAGCGGCGACCGGCTTCGATTGAGGCGAGCCGCGTTGGCGCAGGAAAATCGTGAGCACCACGATGGCTGCCACGGCAAGAAACTCGCTTTGCCAGTTCTGCAGGGACTCGAACCAGAATTGCGCGTTCGTCATGTAGCCGAACAGCGTGAGCGTCTCTTGCCCGTGCTCGATTTGTTCCTGATTGTATGCAGCCAGGCCCGTGACGCCGTGAAGCACGAAACACGCGAGGAACAAGCCGGCGAACGCCAGAACCAGAGAGTTCTCGTACAATCTGAGCACTAGCCCACCGCGCCGCACCGGCCACGGGGCGCGCGGGTCGTTGCGTTTATCTCGCGGATCCTGGTCGACTTCTGCATTTCCCTCGAGCTCTTTGGACTCCGCCGATCCCTTCTGCCGGAGCCAGACGGTCAAGAGCACATACAGACCCATCTGGAAGAACTCGCTCTCCCAGTTCTCGAAGACCGACTCCAGAAAGTGCCCGGTGGTCAAATAGTGGAGGTACGCGAGTGCCGGCTGTCCGTGCTCGGTCTGCTCGGAGTTGAATGAGTACCAACCGCTGACACTCTGACCGACCAGCGTGGTGAGGAACAGGCCCAGCACGATCAGGCTCAACGCGTTCTCACGCAGCCAGCGCGCCGCGCTCTTTGCTGGGGCCGAGCCGTGCGTGGTTTCTCCAGTTGCGCCCGGCGCCCTCGCTGTCGAACCAGGTACCGACGTGCTCACGAAACGCGAACAGTGCAGGGCGCATGCCAGCGGAATTCGCCCGAATCGGCTGAAATTTCAACGCTCGCGCAATGAGGCGTGAGGCAATTCGCCGCACCCGCGGGGCGCACCCTCACCCCGCTATAGTGGCGCCGCCGTCTATGACCAAGGTTTGCCCGGTCATGAAGCTGCCGGCCTGGGACGCAAGAAAGACGGCCGCACCGGCAATCTCGTCGGGCTCGCCGATGCGGCCGAGCGGGTAACGGCTCACGGCGCTCTCGTACACTTTTGGATTCTCCCAGAGGGCGCGAGCGAAGTCCGTGCGCACCAACCCGGGCGCGATCGCGTTGACGCGCACGTTTCTCGAGCCCCACTCCACCGCCAGATTGCGCACGAGCTGCATATCCGCGGCTTTGCTGATGCCGTAAGCGCCCAGCGTGGCGCTGCCTTTGAGGCCGCCGATCGACGAAATCACGATCACGGACCCCGCTCCTCGCTCCGCCATTTCCGGGATTACCATCTGGCAGAGCCAGTGATTGCTGCGGATGTTCGCGCTCAAGATCTTGTCGAACGCGCCGTCATCGATGCTCTGGCTCGGGCCGTAATAAGGGTTCACGGCCGCGTTGCACACGAGCACGTCGATCCGACCGTACGCCTTGCGCGTCTCGTCGACGAGCTTCGAGAGCTGCTCCTTGTCGTTGATGTTGCAGGCGAGCCCGATCGCGCGCTGTCCTCTAGCCGTCAGCTCGGCCGCCACCTGCTCGCACGCAACGGCCTTGCGACTCGAGATCACGACTCGCGCACCACATTCCGCCATGCGCTCGGCAATGGCCCGCCCAATGCCTTTCGTCGAGCCGGTGATGAGCGCGACTTGACTACCGAGATCGAAAAGAGGATGCATCGCACCAGGGTACGTCACTAACAGTGCAGTCCGTCGACGCGAAATCGAAGCCGTTGTAGGAAGTGTTCGAGGTGCCCATGAAACGCCTACTCAACGGCCTCGGCCGGTACGAAGCCCAAGCCTATGCAGCATTGCGCTTCGTGAGCGGCATGCTGTTTGCGTTTCGTGGCGTCCAAACGATCATCGGTTGGCATGCGCGCGTGCCGCAACCGCCCGTCGGCTCGCAGATGTGGATCGGCGGCTGGATCGAGCTGATTGGCGGGACATTGATGGCAGTGGGCCTTTTCACCCGACCCGCTGCGTTCATTTGCTCTGGCATGATGGCCGTCGCCTACTTTCAGTTTCATTGGAAGTTCGTCACAGCGAACGGAAAGTGGCTACCTGCCGTGAACAACGGCGAGCTCCCCGTAGTTTACTGCTTCCTGTTCTTGTTCCTCGCCACGCGCGGAGGCGGATCCTATTCAATCGACGCCAGGCGCAGATAGAACGGGTCGTGGTCGTAAACGCCGACGCGCCCCCCTAGCTCAATTCCCGCCCGCGATGACCTGCACCGACGGCACGCGCGCCATCGATCGATCGTGAGCCCGCGAAAAAACGGCCAGCGCCGCGGCAGCGCCGATCAGCGCCAAAAACATGTCCCACTGCGCATCCCAGATGTCCCCCTGCGAGCCCAAGAATGCCGCTCCCACGTCGGACGCCACGAGCAAGGTGACCCACCACTCGAGCAGCTCCCAGAACGCGGCTATCGCGAGCACGACGCAGAGAATCAGAAACGTGAGCCAGCCGCCTCGCACGAGCGGCGTGCAGCGCAGCAGCACTTCACGAATCGTGAACGCGGGAAAGACGCCGAGCGCCAGGTGACCGATTCTGTCGTAGTGATTGCGCTCGAAATCGAAGGCCTCCTTCGCCCAGTTGCCGAGCGGCGTCAGAGCGTAAGTGTAGTACCCACCGTACACGAGCACGAGCAGATGCAAAAACGTGCAAACGTGCACCCAGTGCGAGAACGGAAAGCGCCGGTGCACGGCCAGCATCACGCCGATACCGAGCAGACCCGGTCCGACTTCCAGGATCCAGCTCACCCTGCCCGCGGCAGGATCGTACACGGTGACCAAACAAATGATCGCCGCCAGCGTGAGCAACGCGAGCGGCAAGCGATCGTAAGAATTCAGCATGCAGGTGTACTAGTCACTAGTGTCGCGTCTCAGAAGCAACAAACGTTTCGGGGTCGGGGGCGCTAATGTGCTCGCTGCATAGCAGCGGTCTGGCGAAGCCAGGCGTCTCAGAAGTCGCCTCGACTTCGAGACAGCACGCTAGAGCGAAAACGGTGAGCGTGCGCCGCGCCACAGCTTGCGTGCCTTCAGGTA
>DATHEN010000777.1:0-2246 GCA_035318565.1 Polyangiaceae bacterium | reverse complement strand
ATCCGAACCATCAGCGGCGCGTGCGCGATGTATTTGAGCGGCATGGCGACGAAAAGGAGAAGGAGCAGGGACGCTCCCTCGAGCAGCGCCACAACGCGAGCCTGCACGACGAGCGTCATGATCAGCGCACCGCGGCCCAGGTGGGTGGGTAAGTCATCAGCACGACTACCACGAAAAACGAAAACGCTGCAGCGAAGAACGAAGCCAGGTGCACGCGAGTTTGAGAGGCACTGTAGATCAGCGCCGCTCGCTTTCCTCAAGCGAGGTCGAAGCTCCGCGCCTCGCTCAGAACGTTCTGCTAAGGGAAAGGCCAGCGCCCGCTCCGCCCGCCGGTGGACGCGTCGTCGGCATGGGAAAGAGACCCATCGATGGCGCTCGGTTCCCCGCCGCAAGCGAGAAACCGCCGATCGTGAGTCCGGTGCCGACAGCGAGGCTGCCGATCCCCGCCCACAAAACCAGCGCGCGATTATTGCCGAGGTCTTCCTCGCCCGGGGCCAGCGGTGGAGCCGCGACGTACGCGACGGTTATCAAGGCGCCAATCGCCCCCATGATGATCCCGGTGATCCCCATCACGGTCCCCGTCGTGCGGGCCACGCCGTCCCACTTGCCCACCCTCAGCATTTGCGGCGACGTGAGCTCGACCTCTTTCGTGCGATGCTCGTCGCCCCGGCTGGCGATCAGCGTATAGGCACCCTTTTGCAGTTTGAGCTCGCAGTCCTCGGTGCAGGAAGCGGTCGCTACCCTTTCGGGAACGCCCTCCGATCTCGGTACGACACGCACCTGCAAACCAGGGCTGAGTCCGTCGATCGCCAACCTCACCTGGCGTGTCGGATCAGCGGAAGCTGTGCCTGGTGCTTCCGCAGGCGGTTCGGATGGTCGTTGCTCGGCCGCCGGCGGCGCGCCGTGTGCTTCGCCAGGCCGCTCGGGCGATCGGTCCTGCGCAGCGGTAGGGATCGCTGCAGTCACTGCTGCAAGAACCAGGAGCGCTTGACGATGCCGTGTCGAGTGCGTGATCGCCATGGCCAATTTCTAGCATCCAGCGAGCCATGGCGGGTGGTCGCGCACTTAACACCCGGTGGCCAAGGCGCTTCACGCCCGTGAGAAATGTTCATCGTCGTGCTCGGCCGAACGACGCGTCTGCTGCGAATTCAGCTAAAAACTCGGTGCCGAAGGAGGGACTTGAACCCTCACACCCTTACGGATAACGGATTTTGAATCCGCCGCGTCTGCCATTCCGCCACTTCGGCCATCTCTCAGCTCGTGCTATGAATTCGTCCGCTCCGCTTGCTACCTGAGATCTGCTGCCACCTAGCCACTGTCTCGCTGCCACCTCGGCGAGTTCGGGTATTACCCGATCGAGGGCGCGGAGCCTACCAAGTTTGAGCTCGGCTGCATTCTCAAAATGCTTGGCGTAGCGACTCACCATCGCGGACGTCGTGTGCCCGGCGCGGCGCATGACCCGGCGCTCGGTCTTGCCGTTGGCGAGTGCGAGCGAAACGAGCGTGCCGCGCAGATCGTGCGGTCGGATCGGTGATGATTCGACTGTCGACGATTCGACTGTCGACGATCGGAGTACCTGCTCGTCGGATGCCTAGCCGTGATGCACCCTCCTCGAGGAGACCCAGCATGTGCCGCACGGCACGAGCCTTCCGTGTTCTTTCGGCGGTGGTGACCTCCTCGGCGCCGCTCTGGGCGGGGCCGCCCGCGGAACCTCCTCATCGGACCAGGCTCCGATGGAGAACCGCCGTGAGCCTGCGCATTACGGCGTTGAGCTTCGCGTGGGCGGAGCAGGGATGATTGGCGGCCTCAACGCCTTGCTGCTGGGTTTCGATCTCTCGTACAGTCCTCTGCCTTGGTCCGCGTTCGGGCTCGAGGCCGAGCTGGCCGGCGTCGATAACGGCGCCGATCCGGGCTATTGCATCGGGTGCATGCGCCGCGGAAGCTCGTGGCGCGCGTTCGGCGAAATCCGACCGTTCGACGACTACGACGTCTTTCCTTTCGCGCGCGTATCGGCCGGGCTGTACGACATGGACATCATCAGCAAACACAGGCTGTGGATAGGTCCCGCCTTCGGCGCAGCAGCTGGTGTGGACCTAGCAGGGTTGGCGCTCGAAATCGGAGCGGTATTCTAGAACGCTCCGCGCGAACCTCGAGCGCCCCTAGTGGACGCAAAAACCGCCGATCGGACGAAGCGGAAGGAGCCGCAGGAGCAGCGACTTCGATAGATACCGTTCGAACACGTCTTG
>DATHEN010000776.1:0-14843 GCA_035318565.1 Polyangiaceae bacterium | reverse complement strand
CCGAGAACGTCGGGTAGCCGACGCGCAGGGTCAGCGCCGCGTAGTCCGAGAAGTGCCAGCGTCCACCCGCGTAGAACACGAAGGGGTCCAGGTTCAGGCCGTCGTCGTCGGTGCGGTCATTGTCGTCGTCGTAGAAGCGCAGCGCGATGCCGGGCTCCCCGAACACCGACCAGTTGCGGCTCAGCCAAAAGTTCCACTGCATCACGACAGGCAGGATCAGGTAATCGACGCCGTCGTCGTCGTCGAAGAACTCACACGGCCCGCCGCGCACACGGACGCAGCGCCGGCCCCCATCGCCGTAGCGCACCCAGTCGAGCCCGAAGCCGATACCAATCGTGTTGTTGATCTGGCTGATAAAACCGTTGTCCACGAGCTCGATCGTGCCGCGGAAGCCGAGCCCCGCCCCGTTGCCGTTCGCCGGCCCGGGGGCATCTACGAAGCCGAGCAGCACGTGGGGTTCCGCCTCGAACCGGTAGGTCGGGTGTGCGCCCGGCCGTTTGATCAACAGGGTGTCGGCATCCGCGACCCGCGCCGGAGCCAAAATTGCTCCCACGGCCAGGGCGAGGGCCGCGAGCCAGCGAGAGTAGAAGGCGATTCGACGAGCTTGCATGGCGCGCAGCATAGCCAAATCGGCGCGCTTCCCACGCTAAGTTTCCGGTCCCCCCACTCCGCTATTGGTGCTAGGTTCCGCGGCCCTTCCGACGCGACTCTGGTCGAGGTGTTTAAATGACTCAGCCGAACTTTCCGGGTGCCCCAGGCAACGGCCAGCCCACCAACTTGCAGCTCCAAGGCGGCGCCGCCATCGTCGCGCCCGTCAGTGCCTTCCCCGGCGGGGTGCCAGGCAATGCGCTCATCGTGTTGCCGCTGAGCCAACCGGCGGAAGAGTTGGCGAACGCCATGAAAGAGGGAGCCGTTGCGCTCACCCTCGAGAAAATGTGGCAGCTGCTCGGCTTCAACGGACCCGCCGTGCAAGTTCAGGACGCCGAAGGCCGCCCCATCGCCATCGGTTTGGAAGACCTGCTGTCTGGGCTCGAAAAGCACTGGCAGGAAGACAAGTCGGATTTGAACCGCGGTCGCATGTACGCCCAGGAGCTCATGAAGTACGGGCGCTTCGACAAGGCGGAGAAGGTGATGGCGCGCGTCGTAGCCGGCGGCGGCACTGGAGAAGACTGGCTCGGTCTCGGCATATCCCAGCTGCAACAGCAGAAGTGGGAAGACGCAGAGAAGACCTTGCGCGGTGCTCAAAATTTACTCGCGGACAATCCATTCCCCACTCTGCACCTGGCCAAGGCGCTGGGCGGCAAAGGTGACGCAAAGGCAGAGCGCGAGATGATCGAACGCGCGATTCAAATCGATGCCAATTGCGTGGACGCCTGGGCGTACTTGTTCCAGCAGGTCAAAGACGCCGAGGACGAAGCGAAGGCCACGCAAGCCGTCGAAGCGCTTGCGAGCACGGAGCCGAACAAGCGCACCTCCGCACCGTACATCGCGCTGCAGGGCTTCTACGCGAACAACGAGGAGACGCGCCCGCAAGCGCTCGCGTGGGCAAAGAAAGGCGTCGATCGCAACGATGGCGATTCGCTCGCGCTCATCTGCTACTCCGCGCTGCTCGGTCAGACGGGCGATCTCAACGCCGTCATCAGCCTGCTCTCGAAGCACGAATCGAAGATGGCGAACGACGTGCGCCTCGCGAACAACTACTTCGAAGCGCTGTTCCAGGCCCGTCAGATCGAAAAGGTCACGAAGCTGCTCAACGCGCTCGCCGGCTCCTCGAACCGCGAAGTGAAGCAGTTCGCTATTGAACGCTCGCGCGCCGTCGCTCAGTTCCTGCAGCAGCAACAGCAGCAGCTCGCAGGCGCAGGCGCGGGCGCTCCAGCGGCGCCGCAGCGCCGCGCGTAGGCAAGCCATAAGCGCTCGTAAATCGAGGCGTTCTCGGGTTGTCCCCAAGAGCGCTAGGGGCGCATTCGTGCCGATAATTGACGGATTAGGCGCGTGGGAGGATGCTCCCGGCCCATGACTCAATATGCACGAACTTTATGGGTGAGTGGGCTGGGGATGATTCTCACGCTGGGGGCCATTCAGGGCTGCGGCGACGACGAGGAGGACGACGGCACCGGAGGGAGTAGCGGACGCGGTGGCGCCGCCGGTACGGCGGGCAGCGGTGGCAAAGCCGGCAGTGGTGGAGCGGCTGGCACCGGTGGAGCAGCTGGCACCGGTGGAGCGGCGGGAGATTCCGGCGCGGATTCTGGCGACGCGGGGCGCGCGCTCACGTGTGACGTGTACTGCGATCTGATCACGGCCAACTGCATGAACAGTGACGCGAGCGACGGCGGCAACTTCGCTCAGTACGACAACCGGGGCGATTGCATGAGCACGTGCAACGGCGCGAGTTGGGCGCTGGGTATCTATGGAACACCGGGAAACACGCTCGGCTGCCGCATTTACCATGCGGATAATGCGCAGTCGGGCACTCTACCTGCCACCCACTGCCAACACTCGGGTGAATTCCCAACGGCGATCTGTTCTGTGCCCGATGGTGGCAGTGATGCCGGTGGGGACGCCAGCGACGGCGGGTAACGCTTATCTCTGGGTCGCAGACTCGAGCCAGGGCCGCTGTAGGTCCTGGCTCCTGCGCCGTTCGGTGCCAGGCGTGCGCTTGAGCTGCGTCTATTGCTCTACACAGTAAAGAGTCCAAGGGGAGCTGTTGCACACGAACGTCCCCTCGGCACTATCGCCAGCCCTAAGAAATTCAGTGCTCACGTTCGAAGCTGCGCCGAATTGCATTTGTGCTGACGCGGTCCACGCGGTCCATGCCTCGCAGTTTTTGCCAGCCCCTAGCGTCGTCCAATCGGGATTCATGCCGGTGATGTAGCCCCATGCGGATCCTGGCACGATCGGGTTGAACAGAGCACGCTGGATTCCTCCACTGCTGATCCCCAGTAGCGCAACGGCAGTGGTCGTCCAGATCTCCTCGGCGTTCGCATTCACGTAGCGGGTCCACGGACGCAGCACCCAGTTCTTCTGGCCGTCACCCTTGTTGGGCGTGACCGTCGCGATGCGGAGTTGCCCATCTGAAAACATCGCCTTGTAACCGGCCGGGCAGTTCGCATCGACCGTGGCGAGGAGCTGGGCGACGCCATTCCTTGCGAAGTCGGTTCTAACTGCGTCTTGCCCTTTAACGATGCGCTTCGTCGTGACAATCGCCGAGCAGTCGGACGCGCAATCACCGGCCTTCGAACCCGCGTTGACCCCGTCGTCACAGAATTCCGTGCCCTCTACGATGCGATCTCCGCAGCGAGCTTCCGCGCACACCCCGCCGTGGCAGTAGAGGTTCGGATCGCAAACACCGCCGCCCGTGCAAGCGCAGCCTTTGGCTCCTACCGGACAGTAGACGTCGGGCGCTGCACTATCGCCCCCATCCGTGGAGCCGACCGGGTCGCCGGAGTCTCCCGCATCGCGAACGGTACGGGGGCAAGTAAGCGTCTCTTCACAGGAGGGTTCCGAGCAGGAAGGTGTAGCGGCACAAATCAGCATCAGCTCGATGGCGCGATGACTCCGACTCCCGGCCCAACTCCACCGTTGCGCTCTGGCTCTCGAACCTTCCATGCTCGCTTCTCCTCAAATCGGTGCTTCGGTGCTTTCAGCCTCTTCGGCGCAGCGATCGCCTCAGTTGCGCCGATAGTGCGTCGAGAGGCGCTCCGACGCGGATTTGTATCGCGGAAGGCAAGGGCAGCGAAATGCGGGACTGCACTTGCAGCCTCGAAAAGCGCGTTCAGCCGCTTTGCCGATGGGCACATGGAGGTCGCGTCATCGCGTGTGATGGCGAAAACGCGTGACTGCGCTCTGATGTCGAGCCGAATCGGAGGCTGCACCGTATACTCTAACGACATGCTCAAGGCGTCTCTGCCCCCCTTGCTAGCTGCGTGCGCGCTGCTCGCGAGCTGCACCGAGCAAGACTACGAGAACAACATGGGCCGGGTGGGCGATAGCGTCCCGAATTTCGACGCGAGCCTTGCCGACGCCGGAGTAGACGACGCCGCCGACGACGCCAGTGACGCCGCAGAAGCCGCTGCACCCGTTGCTTGGTGTGCGCGATCCGCGGACGAGCCGAGCGCGTACAAGGTGATGGCCGTGTGCCGGCGCTGTCATCAGAATCCGCCGCTGAACTTCGCGCCGTTCTCGCTCCTCACGTGGGACGACACACAGCAGCCGTATGGTATCAGTGGCCGCCTTCGCTACGAACGCATGTTCGAGGTGGTGGGAGACGACATCATGCCCTTCCGCTTCAGCACGATTGACCCGCCGGTCCAGCCGCTCTCTGCGGAGGACAAGGTCACGTTGTTGAACTGGTTGTCGCAGGGCGCGCAGCCGCTCGGCGGGCGGGACTGTGAGGGAACCTGATGGAGACGAGTGATGGCACTTGTCGCGGCTGCTTGCGCCTGCTGTAACCCCTCGACTACAGTGCCCAGCGCGCATGAAGCCCGGGCATGAACAGTGGTTGCAAACGATGAGTGCGCGTCGCGTCTATCGCGACGCGCGCTGCACGGACGACATGTTTGTGCATGCAGCAGACGAGATGAAGGGCTACCTGAATGCCTGTGTGCAGCGCTTCACGCGCACGCTCGACGTCATCAGGGAAGCAGTGCCCGTCGGCGGGCGAGTGCTGGAAATCGGTGCGAATCCATACTTCGTGACCGCAGTCCTCCTGAAAGACTTGCGTCTGGACGTGACGTCCCTAGGCCGGCCGCCGATCGTCTGGCCGGGCTCGCCGGTGCAGGCGTGCGAAGACCACGAGCGTTATTTGCGTGTCGACACCGAGATTTTCCCAATCAGAGAAGCCGTGTGCAACGCGGAGAAGGACCCTTTCCCGCTAGCTGACGCGCAGTTCGACTTGGTCATTGCTGCCGAGATCCTGGAACACCTGATCTTTTCGCCGACGCATTTTTTGTACGAGATCCACCGCGTACTCAAGCCGGGCGGGCACCTCGTGCTCACGACGCCGAACGCAGTGCAGCTCCGCTACCTACTGAAATGGATTTCGGGGCGTTCGGTGTGGGATCAGTATTCCGGGTACGGTGTGTACGGACGGCACCAGCGCGAGTACACAGCGCGCGAGATCGAGGAACTGTTGCAATCCCTGAACTTCACGGTCGTGCAGACGGACCGCTATTACGCGCGGCCGCTGGACAGCAAACTCGATGGCAAGCTGCTCGAGGCTCTCTACCGGGTCATGCCTAGCCGCGCGCCAGAGATGACGTTTCTCGCGCGAGCTTCCGGTGAACCGAAGGTGTCATACCCGGATTTTCTGTATCGCTCGCTGTATCCGAAGCCAGAGAACGTAGAGGCGATGCGGGCGTTCGCTAATCGCGATGGCTTCAACGCGGTGCCGACTGAACAGACGACCGGCGCCACCCGCTCAGCGAACGCTCGAAGCTGACCGGCGGATTTTATACTACTCGCGCGTGCTGGTAAGCGCTCGAGCCATGCTTTTACTGGCGAAAGGCGTTCCGGGGTGGGCGTTTGCAGCGCTCACCTCGATGGTTACGTTCGTGGAACTATGCAATCGTCGGAAACGTCCGTCGTGCTCGATTCGGATGCGCTGCAGGCTTCCCTCGAGAAGCGGCTGCGCGCGCGCGTTGCCCGAGCGGATAGCGCAGTCGAGATCACACCCGAGACGCTGGAGCGCTGGTTAGAAGAGGAATTTGCCACCGTCGTCGCCGAGCATGCTTTTGCGCACGCGGTGGCAACCGAGCGCGTGCTGAACTAGCGGAGCCTGAAGTCCGCGTCCGCCTCGCGCCTCACCGTCGAATGCGCCGCGTGGGATCAGCTGCATGTTCGTAGGCTCGTGCTTCCTTGCACGTTCGAGGAGTGTGCGTGACCGACCTACCCAGTGGCGCCCGTGCGGAAGGTCGGGTAGCCCGAGCGTCCCGTCAGTGATGGCCATTTAGCGCGGACAAGAAACGTCCCGCCCGGTGCCCGTCGAATTGACATCTGAACAGCCGCGCAGTATCAATCAGGTGTTCGGAACGGAGATTGAGGCCGAGCCGCAAAGGAACATTTGGAGAGGCGCACAATGGACGAGAAGCAAAAGGGCAAAGCGCTCGAGCTAGCCATCGCTAGCGTGCAAAAAGAGTTCGGTGACGGCGCCATCATGCGCCTCAAGCCGGGTGAAGCCATCGGTGGAGATGTCGAGGTCATTCCCACGGGCTCCATTGGGCTAGATGTCGCGCTCGGCATCGGCGGTTACCCGCGCGGTCGTATCATCGAGGTCTACGGGCCGGAATCGAGCGGTAAAACCACGCTCACGTTGCACGCCATAGCCAGCGTTCAACGGCTAGGCGGCGTTGCGGCATTCATAGATGCAGAGCACGCGCTAGACGTTACGTACGCTCGCAAGCTCGGCGTCAAAACGGACGAGCTTTTGATAAGCCAGCCAGATTTCGGCGAGCAGGCACTAGAGATTGGGGACATGCTCGTGCGCTCGGGCGCAGTGGACCTAGTCGTGGTCGATTCCGTGGCGGCGTTGGTGCCCAAGGCCGAGATCGAAGGCGACATGGGGGATTCGCACGTGGGCCTGCAGGCGCGGCTCATGAGCCAGGCTCTCCGTAAGCTGACGGGATCCGTGTCACGTTCGCAGTGCATATTCTTCTTCACGAATCAGATTCGCATGAAGATCGGCGTGATGTTCGGCAGCCCTGAGACGACTACGGGCGGTCAAGCCTTGAAGTTCTATTCTACGATCCGGCTAGATGTGAGGCGTATCGGGGCTATCAAAGAAGCAGCGCAAAACGGCAAGGACATGGCCGTTGTTGGTAACCGAACCCGCGTAAAAGTCGTCAAAAACAAGATGGCGGCGCCGTTTCGCGAAGTTGAATTCGACATCCTGTACGGTCATGGCGTGAGCCGTTCGGGCGAGCTCGTCGATATGGGGAGTGACGCGAACATCATCCAAAAGAGCGGCGCTTGGTTCTCCATGGATGGTGAGCGCATCGGTCAGGGTCGGGACAACGCGCGCACGTATTTGGAGCAGCACCCTGAAATGATGGAGAGCGTCGAGAACAAGCTGCTCGAGCAGCACGGCATTCGGCGCAAAATCGGAGCGCCGGCTGCGGTGGCAAGCACCGAAGGTTCGAAGGTGAATGAAACCGCCTCCAAAAGTGACGTCCCGAAAAGAGACGTGAAGGCGGACGCTCCCGCGGCGAAGGTGGCGGTCAATGGCGCGCAGCCTGCTGGTGTGCAGCCTGGCCGAAAGCCTGCTGCGCAGCGGCCGAGCTGAGCGTCAAAAAAGCGCGACGGGCTCGCGCGTTCGCGAGCTCGTGCTGAGGTACGAGAACGGGCACGGCACCTTCAACGAGTGTGAAGTGCAGTGCACACATTTTGATCGCGCAGCTTGAGCGGAGCAGTTGTCTTCGTGGGTCAACGTCGCTTCCGCTCAGCGTGTACATCAATGTAGTTGCAGCTCGCTCTCTCGCGGTGCGCGTAGCGTTCGAGCGCAGCAGCAAGCGTCGCTTCAAGCGCCTGGAGTGATTCACAAAAGAGGAACGCGGTGCCTGAATGGCCTGTGGATAACCTGGGCGTAACCTCGTAATAACAGGGACAAAGGGTCGGGGAATGCTGTGGGGCGTCGGGAGGCAGCAACGGGTCATTTCCCGGCGGCAAGGCCCAGCTCTGCCGGGGAAGCCCAGCCAGGACGCGGACTTAGCCGCTCGGAAGTGCCGGTTGGCTACAACGTAACTATGTGCTTGGAACTACTGTGGTTTAGGCCACTTCCTTGACGCTCTGGATCGTGTCCCATAGTCCCAAGAACGAGTTCGTCAGATGTCAGGTCAGCTTCGATTTCCTTGGAATGCGGCGCGGGTAGGTCGCTTCAGCCGCCGTCAGGCAACCCGCACGCTCGCGCCGCGCATGGCGCCGTCGGCGGTTCGCATTCCGGATCCGCGCCTGACGCAGCTTCCGCTCAAGTTCGTTGCGCTCGGGCCACAGATTTTCATTCATGAAGGGGCGCGCCAAGCGCTCGAGCGTCGCTTCGAGTTGGCGTTCGGCGGCCCAGTACAGCTTGCTGTAACGGACAACCGGCACCGCATGGTGACCCACACGCTGTCCAAGGGCCGGCTGCGCGTGCGCATTCACATGATGTTCCTGGGAGCGCCGGAGCGTGTGGTGGAGGCTCTGGTTCGCTATGTGGTCCGGGAAGACCGCCAAGCGTCGCAGATTGTCGGCGAGTTCATCGAGGCCAACAGCCACCGTATTCGGGCATGGCGGCCGGTAGTCGGCCCGCTCCGCACAAGGGGCAGCGTTCACGATCTGTTCGCCATGCAGCACGAGCTGAACGAGCGCTACTTTGGCGGGGCAATGAGTGACGTGCTCATCACCTGGGGGCGCCGCACTCAACCTTCCGGCAAGGACCGCACCACCATTAAGCTGGGCAGCTATAGCGCGATCGAGCGTCTGATTCGGATTCATCCGGTGCTCGATAGCGACTGGGTGCCGCGCTACTTCGTCTCGTACATCATTTTCCACGAGATGCTGCACCACGTGATCCCGGCGGTCCGCGCCGGCCGCCGAGCGATGTTGCACACGCCGGAGTTCAACCGGCGCGAGCGCGAGTTCCGGCACTACGAACGCGCGATTGCCTGGGAAGCCAAGCACTTACACCGCTTGCTGCGCGCGCGCTGAGCGCCGGCAGCGCGCTAGATTTCGAGCGCCAGGCCCAGCATCCACGTGTTGGTGCCGACCTGCATGCTGTCGCCCGAACCGAAGCCGCCGAGGTCGCTGTAGTACCACTCGCCGAACAGGTACGAGTTGTTGACCCCGATGGAATTGTCCGCTTCCACAGCTGCGCTGGGGTCGAAGAAGTCGAGCAGCAGCATGCCGCCGAGGGCGAACTGATAGCCGTATGACGTCCCACGGCCGCTGATGCCCGAGTCGGTGCGTGCGGTGTCATCGCCGTCGCTGACCCACCAGAGCGCGCCGCCGAGGCCGAGCTTGGCGTACGGGACGAGCGGGACCAGCGTTTCACGCGCGATCACGTCGGCGCGCAGCACGCCTACCAGGTACATCGGCATGATCGTGAGACTGGTGGTCTGGTCGGAGCGGCCTGTTCCGTCCTGGAGCAAGGCGTCCCCGCTGGACTTCGTGAACCCCCAGCCGAGGCCGGGGGCGAGCGTGCCGAGGTAGGGGATGCGCAGGAGCTGCCAGTCGACTTCCACTCCGAACAGGAAGCGATCGCCGTCGCCGAAGCTGTCCTCGTAGGGGGTGGCGCCGTTGTCGAATTCGTCGTCCACGTTGGGCACGTAGCGGCCGATTCGAATCTCCACGGCGGTGCTCTGCCCGGACTCCTGGACCTTGCGATCTTCGAGGCCGCCGTACGCGCCGAACTCGTCGACGCCTTGGGCGGACGCCGGTGCGCTGAATGAACCCGCTGCCAGCGTTAGTGCCGCTGGCACAATGAAACTGAGTCGTTTCAACGCGCGCGCCTCCGGCGAACCATCCACATAACGAGCGCTCCTAACACGAAAACCAAAGCGCCGGACGCGGGGGCATGTCCCATGGCGCAAAAGCCACCGCCCGCGTCGCCGCCCGCTTCCCGGTAGGCCTCGAAAAAGTCCGTGACGGGACGGGGTGTACCGCAGACGATCTCCGAAAGCGGGCCGACGTTGCCCACGCTGTCAATGGCGGCAACAGCAACCGCATACGGGCGGTCATTGACGAGACTACTCGCCTCGCCCTCGTTGGCGTTTTCGCCAGCCCTACCGCAGCGATACGCGGCGGGCGGGTTGGGGACGGTCAGAACGGAAGACGGGCAGTTCGGGTTGTCCTCCGGTGCGTCGGGCACGGCACCCGTGCCGCCTTCGCCGCCGCCGTCCTCGCCCGCATCACCGCCTGCTCCGGAACCGCTGCTACCCGCGAAGCCACCCGCACCTGAAGTGCCGCCCGCGCCTGAAGTGCCGCCCGCCCCGCCGAGGCCCGAGTCCAAGGCTTGGAGTGGAGTGAAGTCCGTGTCTCCGGCATCGCCGCCTGCGGCGGATTGCCCTCCGGGCGGGGGATCGCAAAAGAACTGATAGCCGGATCGATCGCTGGAGCGGGCACTCCCCCACTTGATGATCACCCGATTTTCGCCGACGCCGGAGGAGATACCCGAAGGAGGAGGCGGGCGCTGTACGTCGTACTCGCCCTTGTCCCAGATGGCGGGCCCTGCAACCACGCGATCGGGCTCCATCAACATGAAATAGAAGCTGAGGGTGTTGGCGCCTCCACTTCCCACGCCACCCTCACAGTCGGCGACGCTGCCCGAGCCGGTCACGTGAGTATCGGGATTGTCGATGCCGGCGATCACTTCACGCGGTGAAATCTCGACGTCGAAAATCGTGCGGTCAGGAGTCTGTTGATAGACACGCCAGCAATCGCCGCCCGTTTCGCGCTCGACCTCGTCGGAGCAGTTGGCACTAGCGCCTACCCAGACCTCGAGGGTGGAGTCAGGTACCGCGCTTAGAGTGACTGCGAACCGGAGTTTGTTGTCGCGCAGGCAGTCCTGATAGTTGATGGCGAGCGGCTTCTGGTTCTGGTTTCTCAGCGGCAGGCTGCGCTCGACAGTGGGCGCAATCGAGATGGTCAAACCCTGCGCTTCAGCACTGCGAGCGCCAAAAAGTAAGAGCGCCGCGAGCGCTGCCCCGAAAAAGAGTCGCAAAGCAGGAACAAGTGACATCGAGCGCTTCTTTGAGCATAGCCCGTGCCATGCTGCAAAGCCGGAGTTGAGGCTGGGGCCGTCGTGAGCCGACTCCCCGCATCACGCCAAGCTGGCCGCGCGGTCCGTTCGGGCTGCCAAAGTGGCAAACCCCTGTTACGGTTTTGGTTCCCGAGATGTCGTCGGCTTTGGATGGCCTGGTATTCGACGGCTTTCGCGCCGTGGCTCGCAGTGGGCGGCGAGCGGGTGCGGCGGTGTACACGGCGAGATCCGACTCGGATGGCGGAAATCGAGCCCGGCTCGTGGTGTTGCCTGGATTCACAGGCCATGAGGGGCCGCGGCCGGTGCTCGAGCGCGCGAGTCGTTACGGCGCGGGCATCCGCGAGCTTGTTGCGCTGCTGAACGCAGGCCGACTGCCGCGATCCGCGGAGCTCGGCGCCTCTGACAACGAGCTTTGGGTAGCCGCGTTCCGCGCGCACGCGGCCGAGACACTGGACGACGCGCTGGGCAACGGGTTGCGGCTGAGCCCAGCGACGATTGCGGAGCTGATCGGACGCATCGGCTCCGCGCTGGGCGCGTTGCACGATCAAGGTGTCGTACACGGACACCTGCGTGCAGACTTGATTGCGGTCACTCATGGCGACCCTGCGGTAGTGGAGGGCTTTGGCCTCGGGCAACTCGGCGTGAGCGTGAGCCCGCAGTTCGCGCGGGACATCTTGCCCGCGGAATACCGCGCTCCAGAGCTGCGTGGGGGTTCGCCGGCGCGTCCGACGCTCTGGTCGGATGTTTACGCGTTCGGTGTGTTGAGCTGGGAAATGCTGGCGGCTCGTCGCGCCAGTGGCGAAGACGCACCGTCGCTGCGCGAGCTCGGTGAACAGGGTGATTCGCGCTTGCAGCGTCTGTTGATGGCGGCGCTCGCCGATTCCAGCTCCGGCCGGCCTTCGGACGTGCGCGCTTGGGCGAATGAGCTGGCTGCGCTCATCGCTGCGCTCGCGAGCGGGAGACCCGAAGCAGAACCGGTAAGCGCCCTGCCGTCACCCATAGTTTCGGTGCCAGCGCCGCAGGATGCACCGCAGGAATCGCCTCCAATGACGCCTGATGCGGGCCTGGAAGCGCCCGCGCCGCAGTTGGAAGAGCCCCCCACGCAAGCGCCGCCGCCCGTGCCGCCGCCGCAGCCGCAAACGCCGGCTGCTTCGGGCTCGCGCGCCGCGCTGTGGCTGGTTTCGTGCATCGTGCTCGGTACGCTGCTCATGTGTGGCGGCGCGGGCGGTTTGTTCGCGTACCGCGTGATGAACAACAAGCGTTCGAGCTTTCCGGTGCCGACGACCAGCACACCGGTCGCCACGACGAGTGCTCTACCGGCTCCGAGCTCGTCAGCGCCGGCCGTTGGCTCCGACCCGACCGAGACCGATCCGGAGGAGCCTCCTTTCGATCCGGAAACACCGCACGATGCCGGGGCGGCAGCCGAGTTCGACGAGGAAAGGCCGCCGCCCAAGGCGCGCCCGCCGAACCGCGCCGAGCTGCGAGTGCAGCACCAGGACGCTCTTTCTCCGCTGCCGCTCGATGCGAGCGTGCCGGTGCTGGGCCGCCGTGAGGCCCCCGTGACGTGGGTGATTTTCGGCGACCTGGAGTGCCCGTATACGCGCCGGCTGCTCAGGAATCTGCTCCGCTTACAGCGTCAGAAGCCCGCGCACGTGCGCCTGGCCTGGCGGCATCGCCCCCTTTCCGAACACGAACACGCGCGCGTCGCGGCGGACTTTGCCGCGACCCTGCACGCGAGCGCAGGCGACGAGTCGTTCTGGCGGTTCGCCGCGCAGGTGGCCGCTGCTGAGAAACCGGCCTCCGTACCCGAGCTCGAGCTGTGGCTGGAACGAGCTGGCATCGAGCGCAAACACTGGCAAGGGTGGCTCGCGAGCCCGGTGCCGTCCGAGCATGTGGCGCGGGATCTGAGCCTTGCCGGTCAGTACAACGTGAGGAACACGCCGACCTCGTTCGTGAATGGGCTGCGCGTCGAAGGCAGCAAGCCGTACGCGGAGCTCAGTCAGATCGTGGAACGCGAGCGTGGCGCCGCCATGGCCACGCTCGCTTCGGGCACGGAACCGGGCGCGCTCTACCTGACGCGCACCAAGAAAAACCTGATCAATTTGGGGGCGGACGTGGCGCAGCGCGCCTGCCCCAAAGTCGGCAAGTCACCGGCGCGGGGGGCTCGAGACGCGCTCGTGACGATCGTAGAGTTTGCCGATTTCGAGTGCGAATACTGCAAGCGCGTGGAGCCGACGTTGAATGCGCTGTTGGCGCGCTATCCCGATACGCTGCGCCACGTGTGGAAGAACTTTCCGCTCGAACAACATGCGCGCGCCAAACCCGCGGCCGTGTTGGCCGTGGAAATTCACGAGCAACGCGGTGAGCGGCAGTTCTGGCAAGCGCACGCCGCTCTGTTCAAGGCGGCTCCGAATCTTTCCGACGCCGCACTGCTGGACGTCGCGCGCGATGTCGCGCTTGGCGCGGACGTGGCGCGGGAAAGCCTGCGTCGCACGGGCCAGTCGGCGGCCGTGCTGCGCGACGTGGCGCTCGGAGAGAAGCTCGGCGTGAGCGGCACGCCGACGTTCTTCGTGAACGGCCGGCGCCTGGCGGGAGCGCGACCGCAGCAAGAATTTCGCAAGCTCATCGATGAAGAGCTGAAGATCGCGCAGCGGCTGCTGAAGAGCGGAACCGCGCGCGAAAACGTGTACCGCGTGTTGTGCGGGGCGCCGTAAGAGCCGAGCCGCTAGAGTCGCACGTCGACGTGAGTGCGGCGGCGCAAGCTATCCAGCCATTGGCGGCGCGCCTTGTTCATCTTTTCCATGTAGACGCGCTCGGCCAGCTCACTGCGCGCGTCTTCGTAGCTCGGTAGCTCGGACGGATCCCGCTCGACTACTTTGAGGATCACGAGACGGTCGTCCAGCCGTACGGGGCCGCTGACTTGGCCGGCAGCGAGCGACAGCGCGATGCGATCCAACAGCGGCGCAAGTTGCCCCGGCTTCATCCAGGCCAGCAAGCCGCCGGAAGCGCGGGTGCGCGTGTCCGACGAGTGTTGGCGAGCGAGCTCGGCGAAATCGGCGCCGTTGGCAGCTTGCTGGGAAATGCTCTCCGCCAAACGTCGTTGCTCGGCCAGCGCGTCGCTACTGGCGCCGGAAGGGATGGGGAGCACGATCCACGCCGGACGGAAGCGGTGCTTCCTGCGTTCCTCGAGCACGATGCGCCGGTAGGCGCCGCGCGTGTCTTCGTCCGTGACTCGGATTCTGCCTTGCAGGCGCAGGTTCAAGAGCTTCGCTTCCAGCACCTGACGGCGGAGCTCGCTCCGGTACTGGCGCTCGCTGAGGCCGGCGCGCGTGGCCTCTTCGATGACCTGCTCGACGCTGAGCTTGTTCTGAGAGGCGATCCGCGCGAGCGCGTCGTCGATCTCCTTGGCGGTGACCACGATCTTCGAGCGGCTCGCGGCCCGGAGCTCGAGCTCCTCGTCGATCAAGCTGTCCAGGAGCACCTTGTACACCTGGGAGATGGCGGCCGAGCGCTGGGCGCCGGCGGGCACCTCGGTGTGGACCCTGAGCAACATCGGCCGCGCACGATCGCGTAGGTCGCTGAATAGAATTGCTTTTTCGCCCACGACCGCGACGACCCGTTCCACGACCGTGGCTCGTGCCGTGGCCGGCAGCGTGGCGGCCGTCGCAGACAGGGCGAACAGCACGAGCCAGCGGCACGGGCGCCAGCGCGCTCGTGAGGATTGGATGGGCTGACTGGGCATGCGAGGGCCTTTTAGCACACAGCTCGTCCGGGACTGTAGCCTTGGCGCTGGGGGCTCGGAGCCGGACGAACAGGCTTTTAGGGCGCGGCGGGGCCGGCGGCACTCGTGAGGTAGTAGTCCCGCGGCCAGTGCCGGTAGTACGTGGCGCGAATCACGGGTGAACCGTCATTGGGATCGACCTCGTCCGCGACCACACCGACGATCCGCAGGAGGGATCCGGCTCCCACGCTCTTCTTGCCGATATCGTCTTCGCTTTGGAGCGCGACGTGCGTATGCACCACGGAGTGTTCGCGTTCCCCGACCGTGACGCGGCACGAGTCCTCGTCGTCCGCGGTGGGGCAGCGATTTCGCGGTTCGAGCTTGCGTACGCTGAGC
>DATHEN010000775.1:0-3698 GCA_035318565.1 Polyangiaceae bacterium | reverse complement strand
TCGCTTCCGAGTCCCGCTGTGGGTTTGCCGTCTCCTGCGGCCGGGCTTCCGCGGGCCGTGGCGCCGGGTTTGCCCACTCCAGCGGCGGGGTCGCGCCAAGTTGTGGTTGCGAGCCTGCCCGCTCCGCCTCCGGCTGCTCGCAAGTCAGAAACGGAGATTGGGCTGTCGCTTTCAACGTCGGAGTTCGCCGACGTTCCGCCCCTGAAGCAGGAGCCGGTCCGGCGCATGAGCGGCGCTGGCCATGCCGCCGTCGCCACGGGCGGTCTTGCGAACCCGCCGCTGCGATTGGCGGATCCAAACTCGTTCGGTGAGCTCGAGCTGCCGGATGCGAGCCCATCGGTGCCGCCCCCCAAGCCCCCCAAGTCGTCGGAGCTGGAGGCAGACGTGCTGGGCGCGCCCGCTGGTTCGGCACCTGCACTTCAGGGCGGAGCGGAGGTGGTTCGTCAGGCCGGCGGCGGCGTCACTTATGGAGAGGTGAACCTCGATGGCGGGGAGGTGCTGCCGGACGTGCCGTCGCCCGCGGCCAGCGCCGATGACATGGAATTCGGGGCGATCCCCCAAGAGGCCCCCAAGCCCTCGACTCGGCTCCAAGCTCCGGGTGTCGTCCGACCGGCACCTACGGTTGCCGCACGTGAAAGTGTGGACGCGCCGCGCGTGCTTCCACCCAAGCGCAGTCGCGGGCGCGTCGTAGCGCTCGTCTTCGCCTTGGTGGCGATAGGCGGAGGAGCGTTGGCAATGGTCCCAGAGATTGGACCATTCGGTGCCTACTGGATCAGCGACCGACTGAAAGGCGGTGAGCACCAAAAGCTCGTCGCTTCCGCTGTCGGTGCCGCGCGCGCAGAGCTCGCGACGGACACGTATCCAGCGGCACAGCAAGCGCTGCGGGTGATCGAAGAAGCGCGGGGCCGTGCCAAGCGCGTCGACGCACTGGCTGCCTACACGGCCTTCGTAGGCTACGCGCGCGATCTGCGCTTCGGTGCGGAGCCGGAGCTGCGCGCGCGAGCCCAGGTGTTGCTCGAAGACATGAAGGACGTGAGCGGCGATCGCTACGTGGAACTCGCGCGCGCCGGACAGGCGATCGTC
This sequence comes from Polyangiaceae bacterium, assembly GCA_035318565.1. Lineage (GTDB taxonomy): Bacteria > Myxococcota_A > Polyangia > Polyangiales > Polyangiaceae > DATDJP01. The sequence goes on along the minus strand of DATHEN010000775.1, from coordinate 2,615 downwards.
AGCGGGCAGCTCGCGCGCGCTCGCCAGCAGCTCGAGAGCCTGGCACAGAGTGATGCCCGCGACGTCGACGCTTGGGTCTTGCGTGGTGAGCTCGAGCTCAAAGCCAAGGAGCCGGCGGCTGCGCTGACGGCTTGGACCAGCGCGGCGGGCGTCGAGAAGAGCTCGCGCACGACCTTCGGGCTGGCGCGCGCGCACGATGCGAGCGGTGCCGGGCCTGCTGCGCTAGCCGCAGCACAAAGTGTTCTGCAGACGAATCCGAAACACACGGGCGCTCGCATTCTCGTGGCTCGCCTCACGCTGCGAGAAGCGGAAGCCGATAGCGTTCGCGCGCTCGAAGCCGTGGTCGCCGAGCCGGCTGCCGCGAGTCCAGAGGAAATCGTGGCGGCACAGACCTTGCTCGGTGAAATCCACTTGCGCAGGTGGCGAGTGAGCCGCGCGGAAGCCGCGTACAGCGAGGCACTGAAGATCAATCCGAAGAACGCCCGCGCGCTGGTTGGACTCGGAGACGCTCTGTACCGCGCTGGGCGCTTCTCCGAAGCACTCGCGCGCTTCGAGGCCGCCGTACAAGCGGACCCCGAGGAGATCGCCGCCAAGGTCGGCGTTGCAAAGGCCAAGTTGTCCCTGGAGCAGCAGCAGGACGCCGCGGCCATGTTGAAGGCGCTGCTCGATGCGCATCCGAAGTCGATGCGGGTGGCCTACTGGTACGGCAAGGTGCTCGAAGCCGGCGGCAACAAGAATGAGGCCGAAAAAGCCTACCGCGCAGCCATCGAGCACGGTCAGTCCGATCCGGACGTGGTCGATGCGTACATCGCGCTGTCGCAGCTTCTGAATCAGGAGGGCCGCCGCGCTGACGCACAGAAGACGCTGGCGGATGCGCGCGCCACGCTGAAGGATTCCTCGAGCATCCATCTCGGTCTCGGTGAGCTCTCGCTTTCCGAAGGCCGGCACGCGGATGCTATCAAGGAATTTCGCGCCGCGCTGCGCAGCGACCCCAGCGATCTGACTGCCAAGTTCCGGCTGGGTGTGGGGCTGCGCCGCAATCGTCAGTTCGAGGAAGCGCAAAAGCTGTTCGAGGCAGTGGCTGCGGTCGACCGTGACTATCCCGGTCTGGCTCTCGAGCGCGGCCTGCTCTACGAAGCGTCGGGGCGTGCTGAGGAGGCGCTGGTGGCTTACGAGGCGGCGCTCGCCAAAGCGCCGAACGATCCGGACTTGATGCTACGGGTCGGTTGCGGAAAGATCGCCGCGGGTCGCGCCGAGCAAGCTGCAGTGATGTTGCGCAAGGTGCTCAGCAGTCGCCCGAACTCCGCGGAGACCAACCATTGCCTCGGCAGGGCGCTGCTGGTGGAAGGCAAGAGCCTGGCGGAAGCGTTGCGTATTCTGGAACGCGCCACCGAGCTCGACGCGAACCGGGCCGAGTACTGGCTTTACGTCGGTTGGGCGGCGAACGAAGCCGGTCGTGTCGCCAAGGCCGAAGAATCCCTCGACAAGGCGCTGGCATTGGATCAGAGCCTGGCCGACGCCTATTGGCAGCGTGGCGTGCTGCGCGGCAGGCAGGGTGCCGTCAAGGACGCGGTAAAAGACCTGCTCCGCGCACTCGAGCTGCGTCCGACGCGCTACGAAGCGCACGCCGCGCTGGCCGACGCGTACGACGAGCTCGGGCTGGAAACGGAAGCCTTGGCGGAATGGGAGAAGGCCGTCGCAGCGGAACCGGAGAACGCGCTCTGGGCGTTCCGTTACGGCAAGTTGCTGGCCGCTAACCGCCGCAACGACCCCGCCCGCGCGCAGCTCAGCAAGGCCATCGAGCTCGGTGAGCGCCTGGATCCCAAGCCGCTCTGGCTCGCGGAAGCGCACCTGCAAATGGCTCGCGCTCTCGCCACGCGGCCCGAGGCGGTCAAACACTGGCATGCGTTCTTACAGTCTGGCTCGCGTGATTCGGCTTACCGAGACGAAGCCAAGGAGATGCTGAAGAAGCTCGGCAAGCCCTGGGACGGGGATTGAGCGCTTTTCCGCCGAATGGCATATAAGGCGCGCCGTGGCACTCGTCGCTCTGTGCTCCATGTTGGTGTTGTTCGTCGGCTATCGCTTTTACAGCCGATTTTTGGTGCGTCAGTACAACCTCGACGACGCGCGCATCACGCCGGCGGTGGAGCGCAACGACGGCGTCGACTACGTGCCCACGCCCCGATTCTATTTGTTCGGCCAGCATTTTTCGGCGATCGCAGCTGCAGGGCCCATCGCGGGACCCATCATGGCGTGCCTATCGTTCGGCTGGCTGCCGTGCCTGCTCTGGATCGGCGTCGGTGTGATTTTCATCGGAGCGGTGCATGACTTTTCGTCGCTCGTAGCGAGCGTGCGACACGGCGGAGCCTCGGTCGCCGAGCTGATTCGCTTGCACGTGGGGCGCAAGGCCTGGCTTTCCATCCTGCTGTTCATCTGGCTGGCGCTGATTTACGTGCTCGTCGCCTTCGCCGACATCACGGCCAACACCTTCGTGGGCAAGACCGAGGAGCTTGCGGGCGGCAATTTCCACTTCAATCCGGGTGGGGCCGTGGCGCTTTCGAGCTTCTTGTACCTGGGGCTCTCGATCAGCATGGGCCTGATCCAACGCCGCTTTC
>DATHEN010000774.1:0-7474 GCA_035318565.1 Polyangiaceae bacterium | reverse complement strand
TCGCTCACGTCGAACAAGAGGACGTCGCGCGGCAAGTCCGCCGGCACCAGCTCGGTGTCGACCTCGAGCGCTTGTGCATTGTACTGCGCACTCGCATAGCCGAACGCGCGGCGAACGATACTACCGACGCCGTCCGCACCGATCAGCACGCGCGGGCGAAACTCACCGGCGCTGGTGGCAACACTGCTGCCGTGAGTCCCCAGCGTGACGCCAGTGACCCGGACGCCATCGAGCACACGAATACCGCGCGAACGCGCCACCGTCGCGAGCTCGTCATCGAACTCGATGCGACGCACGACGCGACCGATGGCGTCCCCGCGCACCTCGAGGGTTTCTCCCATCGCCCGAAAGGCGATGCTCGAGACGGGAACGGACGGCGTGCAAAGCTGCACGCCGATCGACGACAGCAAACGGTACGCCCGTTCTCCCACGGCGCCCGCGCAAAATTTCTCGCGCGGGTAGTGCTCCTTCTCGACCACGAGCATGCGGTCCGTGAGCTCGGGCGCCACGTGCGACAAGAAAAGAGCGCTGGCAATACCGGCCGGGCCGCCCCCGACGACGAGCACGTCTACTGGCTGCACCGATCACCGCGGTACTACCTCGGCCGAGCCGCGGCATCACAAAAACCAAGCGGCGAAGACCGGAACACGCCGGACCTCACCCAAGTGGGCCGCAGGAAATCCGCCGTGCACCAGTGAGCCGAGGCGGAGTACCTCGGCCCGGACTTCCGGGTCGAGGTACGTCAGTAAACATCCAGACCGAGGCTACGAGGGTGCATGCCGCGGATTTCCTGCGGCCCTCACCCAAGTGGGGCCGCAGGAAATCCGCCGTGCACCCCGTGAGCCGAGATCAGTTCGTCTCTTCGAACTCGGCGTCGATTACGTCGCCCTTCTTCCGACCGCTGTCGGCCGGGGGCGTCGCTCCGCCTCCGGGAGCGCCGTTGGCGGGCGGTGGCTCGCCGCCGGCGCCGGGTGCTCCCGCCGATTCGTAGAGCTTCGTGGCGAGCTGATGGGCTTCCTTCTCGAGCCGGGCGAGCACATCCTGGATCTTGTCGTCGTCCTGACGCTCTACGGCCTCGCGGCCTTCCTTGATGATGCCCTCGAGATTCGAGAGGTCGGCTCCGGCGAGCTTCTCTTTGTTCTCGCTGATCTGCTTTTCGAGCGTGTAGCAGAGGTTGTCGAGCTTGTTGCGGCGCTCGATCTCCTCGCGCCGGCGCTTGTCTTCCGCTTCGTGCGCAGCGGCGTCCTTGACCATCTTCTCGATGTCGTCCTGATTCAGGCCGCTCGATGCAGTGATGGTGATCTTCTGATCCTTGCTCGTGGCCATGTCTTTGGCCGTGACGGACAGGATGCCGTTCGCGTCGATGTCGAAGGTCACCTCGACCTTCGGCACGCCGCGCGGCGCGGGCGGCAGCCCTTCCAGGTGGAACTTACCGAGCGTGCGGTTGTAGCGCGCCTCGGCGCGCTCGCCCTGGAGCACGTGGATTTCCACCGAGGTCTGGCTGTCGCTCGCCGTGGAGTAGATCTCCTTCTTCTGCGTGGGGATGGTGGTGTTACGCGGGATCATCACCGTCATCACGCCGCCGAGCGTTTCGACGCCCAGCGAGAGCGGGGTGACGTCGAGCAGCACCACGTCCTGCACTTCACCGCCGAGCACACCGCCTTGCACTGCGGCGCCGATCGCCACGACCTCGTCGGGGTTCACGCCACGGTGCGGTTCCTTGCCGAAGAACTTCTGCACGAGCTCCTGAACCAGCGGCACGCGGGTGGAGCCGCCGACCAGCACGACCTCGTCAATCTCGTTCGGCTTCTTCTTGGAGTCCTCGAGTGCCTTGCGCACCGGTTCGAGCGAGCGCTCCACGAGCGGACGGATCATCTGCTCGAGCTTGGCGCGGGTGAGCGGCTTCTGAAGGTGCTTCGGACCGCTGGCATCGGCGGTCAAGAACGGCAGGTTGATCGTCGATTCCTGCTTCGTGGACAGCTCGATCTTCGCCTGCTCGGCTGCGTCCTTCAGACGCTGGATCACCATCTTGTCCTTGGACACGTCGATACCCGTGTCCTTGCGGAACTCGGCGATCAGCCAGTCCATGATCAGATGATCCAGGTCATCGCCGCCGAGGTGGGTGTCGCCGTTGGTGGCGATCACTTGCACCACGTTGTCACCGACCTCGAGGATCGAGATGTCGAAGGTGCCGCCGCCGAAGTCGTAGACCGCGATGACTTCGTTGTTCTTCTTGTCCAGGCCGTAAGCGAGTGCCGCGGCCGTGGGCTCGTTGATGATTCGGCGTACGTCCAGCCCGGCGATCTTGCCGGCGTCCTTGGTAGCCTGACGTTGCGAGTCATTGAAGTACGCCGGAACCGTGATCACGGCTTCGGTCACTTTCTCGCCGAGGTAATCCTCGGCAGCCTTCTTCAGCTTCTGCAACACCTTCGCGGCGACTTCGGGCGGCGCCATCTGCTTGCCGCGCACGTCGATCCACGCGTCGCCGTTCTTGCCCTTCGCGACCTTGAAGGGCACACGGCCGAGCTCGGACTGCACTTCTTCATAACGGCGGCCGATGAAGCGCTTGGCCGAATAGACCGTATTTTCGGGATTCGTGACGGCTTGTCGCTTCGCGATCGTGCCGACCAGCACTTCTCCCTTGTCATCCCAGGCTACGACGGACGGCGTGAGGCGTGCTCCCTCTTCGTTGACGATGACCTTCGGCTCCTTGCCTTCCATCACCGCAACGACGCTGTTCGTCGTTCCTAGATCAATTCCAATGATCTTGCCCATGTTACCCGGTTCTCCTCAAACAGCGAACGAAGCGATGAGGCGTGTCCGGAGCGCGTCGTCGGGGAAGCGACCGCCACGGTGCCTCGCGCTTCGGCGGCCGGTACTAGCTGACTCCGGTCCGCGAAACTGGGGCGCAAGATAACCATGTCGCCACAGGGGTCAATGCCCAGTGTGCGGCCCGCGCACGGCATCTATGGAGCCGAATCCGCATTGAATTCCACCGGGTCGCGCGCAAATCCATTGACTTGATGAACCGTGTCGCTACTGTGCCGGTCCCTCGCTCGGGGCCGTAGCTCAGCTGGGAGAGCGCCGCGTTCGCAATGCGGAGGTCAGGGGTTCGATCCCCCTCGGCTCCACTCGCTGCTCATGGACACCATCGAGCTGCAAGAGCAGATCGTCGCACCGGTCGCATGGGTCTGGCAGGCCTGGACGTCGCCGGTCGAGCTATCCCGCTGGCAGGCGGATTCGGCACGCTCGCTGGGCGGCTCGCGGCTGCTCCTGTCTTGGCCGAAGCTCGGCGCCAAGCTGGAGGTCGAGGTGCTGGCTCGCGACCCGATGCGTCACCTGCAGCTGCGCGCGGCGCACTACGAGCTCGACGTGCGACTCGAGCCCGGCCTGCTTCGTCTCGAGCATCACGGTACCGGGTCAGCGGAAGAAGCAGCCGGGGTCACGGCGGCCTGGCGAACGTCGCTTGCGCTGCTGAAGCACTACCTGGAGCGGCATCATGGCCGGGAACGCCGCGTACTCTGGTTTGCCCGCACGGCTCGGCTCCCCAGCGAAACGGCGCACGTTTTTTTCTCGGATCCAGCGGCGCTCGCCAGCTGGCTCGGCCAGGGAGCCATCGGACCCGCGGGAAGCGCGTATCATTTGGAGCTCCTCGACGGCGGCGAGCTGTCCGGCCGAGTCTTGGCCCATACCGAGGGCCGGGACATCGCGCTTTCTTGCGAAAATCACAACGATTCCGCGCTCGTGTTCCGCACGCTGCCACAGCCGCGCGGGCAACGTCACATCCTGCTGATGTGGTCGCGTTGGGACGCGCACGAATCTGCCGAAACGGACGAAACGCTGCTGCGAGCGGCGTTCGAACGCCTCGGGCGCGTGCTCGAGCGTCCCGCCTCTGCGTAGAGCGCCGCCTATTCGTCCGGAGCGTCGGGCTCGGGCAGCGTGACGGAAGCGCAGCAGCGCGTGCCGAGCGAGTAGTCGTAGTAGGTGGGCCCGTGCGCGGTTACCTGTGCCGCGCAGCCCTTTCTGGTCGAGCGCGAATAGAAACCTCCCACGAACGTGCCGCTCTCGTCCTCGATCCACTCGTCGATGTTCCCGACCATGTCGTAAGCGGCGTCGTCACCCCAGCGGCTGGCGCAGGTCGCCGTGTCGCCGGTCGATCGCAGTAGCGACCCCACACCGACCTCGAAGAGCAGGTTCAGGCGCGGATCGCGATGACCCGTGGAGGCATTGCCGTGCAGGACCGCGGCGGGGTGGAACGCGCGGTAGACGTTGCACTTGTCCTGTTCGTAGCGCAAACCGTAGGGGTACGGGGTTCGTGCTGCGCCTCGACACGCGGTCAGCCATTCATCGCGCGTGCAGAGCCGCTTGCCCGCGAGCTCGCAGCCGCGTTTGGCGAGCGGGTAATTGAGGTAAGCCTGGGGCACCACGCCGGGCCTCGAGACGGCGCGTCCCTCGAAGTTGCCTTCACGTTGTACGGGTGGAAGCTCCGGCAGAGGCATCCCCCGCGCGCTTTCGTCGCCGGTGTTCAGACGCTCGAGCTGCCAAAAGCTGCGCGCCGCATGCAGCAGCCCCGGATGCGGAGGGTAGTAAGGCGACAGTACCTCGGAAGTTTCATGGTCCACGAAGGACGCTTCCCAGCGGTCGATACAGAACCCGGCTACGAGCAGCATTTCCGGCGGGCACACGGGCGGGGCCTCGGCGGCGCAGTGCTCTTCCGGGAGCTCCGTTTCTCCCGTTTGCCGATCTTCCTCCGGTTCCGGAGCTCCGTCCGGCTCCTGCGCTCCGGCTTCGACGGCCAGTACGCAAGCGACGGCCATGCCAAGAAGAACAGGTGCCCAATACTGCTTGCGGCTGGCCGGCAGCCGAAAGATCGCGAAGAGCACGGAAAGAGCGTTTGCCATAGGCGCTCGGCGGACGCACCTTTTCGGCAATGAGGGAAGTCAGCCAGGCCACCCGGACCAGCGACGGGTACTTACAGGAGCGTGAACGCATGGCGCGCCGCATCCGCGCGACGACGCAGATCGAAGATCCGCGCATCCTTTCGGCGTTCGTGAGCGTTCCGCGGCACCTGTTCGTGCCCGATTCTCAGCGCGGCTCCGCTCACGACGATCGCGCGTTGCCGCTCTCGGAGATGCAGACGATCAGTCAGCCCAGCATGATCGCCGTCATGCTGCAGGCGCTGGACTGCCAGCCTCGCGATCGCGTGCTCGAAGTGGGTGCCGGGTCAGGCTACGCGGCCGCATTGCTGGGTCGCCTCGCGGGGCAAGTCGACGCGATCGAGATCCGTGCCTCGCTCGCAGCCAGAGCGCGCCAGACCTTGGGCATGCTCGGGATGACCAACGTTCGCGTGCACGTTGGAGATGGCAATCTGGGTCTGCCGGCGCACGCACCCTTCGACAAGATCCTGGTCTCTGCCGGCGCGCGCAACATCCCCGCGGCCCTCGTCACGCAACTCGCACCCGGTGGACGAATTGCGATTCCGGTCGGCGACGCGGACACTCAGACTCTGCTGGTGGGGGAGCGTCAGGAAGACGACGTCGCCTGGCAGCAGAGCATCTCCTGCATGTTCGTGCCGCTGATCGATCAGGCGGCTCTTAGCTGAAGGCGCGACCGATCAGGCGGAGCCGACGGTGCGCGACGTGAACGCAATCGGTGTCGCCCCGATGCGCTCGTATGCGCCGTGCCACACCTGTTCGCGCGGTACGTCGAAGACGATGTCGGGCTCCACGTCGGTGGGCAACCAGGCGCCGTTGCGGATCTCGTTTTCCAGCTGCGATGGAGCCCAGCCCGCGTAGCCGGCGAACCCGACGAGACTGCGGGGCGCGCGCCCGGCCGCGATCGCTTCGAGCACGCTGCGCGAGGCCGACGCGGTGATCCCGACGCCGACCTCGAACTGACCCTCGAGCTCGGGCAAGCGTTCGTCCGAACGGTAGACCAGCCAAACTTGTTCTGGTGAGACTGGGCCGCCCACGCGCACGGCGCCCGCGGTCTCGACGGCCGACTCCACGAGCTCGGCGCGGATCAAGAGCTCCGACACGGTCATCAGCTCTCGACCGTTGATGATCCAACCGAACGCGCCCTCGGGGCCATGCGCCGCGAGCAAGACGACCGACCTGTCGAAGTTCGGATCACCGAGCGGTGGCGCAGCAACCAACAATCCCGGTGCAAGACTCGACATCATATAGAACGTAACAGCCGAACCGCGCCGCGTCGAGGGGCCGGCGACCGCGCACGCAAGCTCTACGCCACGACCAGTCCTGCGTAGCCCACGACTTGGTCGAAGTCGCCGGATACCGCTCCGGAATTTCCGTACTCGATCAGGCGAGCACCCGCGGCGCCGAGCTTCCGTGCGGCAACGAGCGCGACCGTGGTCGGCACATAGCCACACATCGATAGCCCTTCCCGTTCGACCGTCGCGTGCAGTCCCTGCGCGTCGAGCGCGCAGATACGCTCGAGCGCCAGCGCGTCGAGCTCACGCGCGTCACTGGCGGAAATGTAGTGGGACATGTCCGTGCTCGCGACGATCAGCGGCTGCTCTGCTCGCGGCAATGCGCCGAGCACGTCTGCGAGGCCTTCGCCGAGCTCACGGCATTCGGCGAAGCTGAGCCGTGCGAGGCAAATTGGCACGAGGGTCAAACTCGGGTTGCGAGCGCACAGGAGCGGCACCTGGACCTCCACGGCGTGCTCACGGGCGTGTGCCAGGACATCGGCTTTCAGCGCGGTCTTGGCGATCAAGAGCTCGGCCAGCTCGGTATCGACGGGTACGTCCCGGCCGGGTATTCGCCATGCGCCCTCGGACCACACGCTGCGGCGCGCGCCTAGGCCGGTGTGGTTCGGACACAGCACGATCACGCGATCGGGAACGCGCACGCTCGCGAACGTGCGGCCAGCGATGGCTCCGCTGTACACGTAGCCGGCGTGCGGAGCCACCACCGCCACGGCAGGGTGCGGCGCGGTCTCGTGGCCAGGGCCAGAGCGCAGGCAGCGCTCGACTTCCGCGCACAGAGCCGCGGGGTCTCCTGGGTAGAATCTCCCGGCGACGTGGGCTTCCCTGACATTCATCACGTCCGAGCCAAGATAAGCGCCGCGCGCCGCGCGCGCTATTGGACCCTAGACCGGACCGGCCGTGCGCCGCTGGATCCTCGTGCCTCGGGCGACCCGCCGCTCGAGCGGCGCCCGCCAAAACGCCACAAAATAAGCGGTCCCGGCCGAGCTTCGCGGCAGCCCGACCTAGATCCCGCTTCACCTGCGCTGTTCTGATAGAGTGAGCGACCGTATGCGGGTGACCTTCTATGGAGTCCGGGGATCGGTGCCAGCACCGGGGCCCGACACTGCCCGATACGGAGGAAACACGTCGTGCGTGGAGGTTCGACTCTCGGACGGCACGGTGATCGCGCTCGACGCGGGAACGGGTTTGCGCGGCCTCGGCCGCGCCTTGCTCGAGAGCGGGCGCGTCCCGCCCATCCATATGATG
>DATHEN010000773.1:0-2501 GCA_035318565.1 Polyangiaceae bacterium | reverse complement strand
TGCTGGCCGCGTTCGTCATGAGCGGTTCGGCCTTCGCGGCGCTGACCGAGAATCAGGCCACAGGCCGAGGCACCAAGCCAGCCGCCGGAAAACCTGCGGCACCCGCCCCTGGTCGTGCGGCGGGCGCGAAGCCCGCTGCAGTGGCGGTCACGCCGGCCGATGTCGCGCCGCTGATGGGCACGTGGCAGATTCCGCTCGAGACGCCGACCGGGCGGCTCGTCGCGAATCTCGTCTTCCGCAACGAGGCGGGCAAGGTCGTCGCCGGCGTCAGCGCCCCGCAATTTCCCGAACACAAGATCACCGACATCACGAAGCGTGGCCAGGTCCTGACGCTCAAGGCATCGACAGACTACTCGGGCGCCCTGACGGCGTTCTCGGGTCCAGTGACGATGGTGTTGACGCTGACGCCCAAGGGACCGGACCTGGCGGCGTGGTTCGACTTCAACAACTCGGGCTTTCAGATCGGCGGCACGGCCAAGAAGAAGAGCTGAGCCCGCCTTCGCGCTGCGCGCTACGGCGCCACGGGCGCTGCACTAATCGGTGAGCCGAGCGAGCGCAGCGAGCAACGGCTGTACAGGCATAGAGTCGGCCGTGCTGGGATGTAGGTGAAAGGAACTGAGTTGTTGAATCAGCAGCGCCTGCGGCCGCCCGCCTTCGCGCTGCGCGCTACGGCGCGACAGGCGAGCGATGAGGGAAGCGCCGCGTAGCGGCGCCCCGAGCGCGCAGCGAGGGTGGGGAAGTTTAGGGGCCCCACCCGAGCGAAGTAATAAATGGAGGCGCCGGGATTTGCACCCGGGTCCGAAAATACATCCCCGCAGGAATCTACGATGCGTATCCGCCTCTGTAGTGTCGCGCCCGGCGTGAAGAAGCGGAACAACCGCCAGGCACCAACCCCGAAAAATCTCGTCGCTGACGTCCGAGGCAACCGTCAGCCACCAGCCTGCTTAAATGACATCCAGTTCCGGCCCGCAGGCTGACCGGAGTGGACGCTCACAGGGGTTTAGGCTGCGAGAGCGAGCTGCGTGTTTGCAGTTATGTTGTGTTCCATCTGTTTAGCGAGGGTGATGGTCCTCGGCACGCATCCTGCGAAACCATATCTCCGTCGAATCTAGGTCGCCCCCTCGAGGTAGCCGCCCGGCCCGGATGGGCCGGCGCACGCGTACGAACGAACCTTAATTGTACGCCCCCTTTGCGATGCCGTCAAGTTGCTGTCGGGCTTGAAGTTGCGGCATTTTCGGAGCTTGACTTGCCTGATCGCGCTTCGGATAATGCCTCGAATGGCCGAGGAGCAGATTCGCAGCATCATCGACGGCATCCGCGCGCGGCTTCAGGCCGAGCTCGACGCGCAGCTCGGCAATCTCGCGGATAGCCATGAGCAGGCGATCCACGCCGCGCGCCGGAGCGCCGACGTCGATGCCGAGCAGCGCTGGGGCTCGAAGCTCGACGCGGCGCGCGCCGAATGGGAGGCGCGGCTCGCCTCCGAGGTGGCCGCGTCTCGCGCGGAAGTGGAGCAGTCGCTCGCTGCCGAATCGACGCGGGCGCGAGCCGAGGCGGAGCAGGCGGCGGCGAACGCTGCCGTCGAGGCGCGTCGCGAGCTGGACGAAGCGGTCGCCGCGGAACGCACGCGCGCCCAGGCCGATCTCGAGCGGGCGCAGGCGGAACGCGAACGCGCCCACGCCGATCTCGAACGTGCGCGTGCCGATCTCGAACGCGTGCAGGCGGATCGCGAGCGCGCGCAGGCCGACCGCGAACGCAGCCACGCGGACCTTCAGCGCGCGCATGCGGACCTTGAACAAACGAAGGCAGATCTCCAGCGCGTGCACGCTGATCTTGAACAGACGAAGGCAGACCTTCAGCGCGTGCATGCCGACTTCGAACCCACGAAGGTGGACCTTGGACGCGTCAGCGCTGACCTCGAGTGCGCGCAGACGGATCGCGACCGTGCGCGGGCAGACTTCGAACGCGCGCAGGCCGACCTCGAACGTGCGCAGGGCGAGCTCCAACGTGCCCACGCGCACGCGGAAGAGATTCGCGCAGGGGCGGGGCGCGAGCTGGATCAAGCGAGGGAAGCCTTCCACGCCGAACGATCCGCCGCCGCAGATGCGTTGGCCGCCGCCCACGATGCCCCCGCGGCCTCCCCGCGGGGTGCGTCCGAAGTGCTCAGCGCCTTGAGGGCCATCGACGAGTCCTCGTCGCTGACGGCGGCGCTTGCCGCAGCCGTGCGCGGGGCGTCGCTCGAGTCTCCACGCGTCGCGCTCTTCGTCGTCAATGGCGCCGTCCTGCAGGAATGGCCAGTGGACGGTGTGCCATCGGTTGATGCCGGGCCCATCAGATCGAATGGGCGTGAAGCGGGTTTCCTCGCCGACGTCTTGCGGCGTGGCGAGGCGCTTACGATCGACGGCACGAACGGCGCGGTTGCGCCCACGTTCGCGGGACTCTCGCCTGGACGCCGCGCGATTGCCGTCCCGTTCGTGCTCGGCGGCCAGCCGGTGGCGGTGCTC
>DATHEN010000772.1:0-2377 GCA_035318565.1 Polyangiaceae bacterium | reverse complement strand
CCTGGCAGGCATCACAGGGCAACGAGCGACGGCGCGGCGAGCCTGCGCGCGGCGTTCCGGTTGGGTTTTCCCGACGCGGTCAGCGGCAATGCGGATAACACTGCGATTTGCCGGGGTCGCTTGAATGAAGCCAAGCGCGCTCGGAGCTCGCCTTTGAAGTGCTCGAGCTCGAAGACAGCGTTGTCCGCCACGATGGCAACGCAGAGCACCTCGCCCCAGGTTTCATGCGGCAGGGCAAACACGCACGCTTGAAGCACACCGTGGCATTCGAGCAACGTGTGCTCCACCTCGTCGGGCCACACGTTCTCGCCGCCGCTGATGATCAGCTCCGAGCTGCGCCCCGTCACGTGCAGCACGCCGCTAGCATCGAGCTTGCCGTAATCGCCCGTCTGGAACCAGCCGTCGGTCAGCGGTGCAAGAACGCCGGACGGGAAGTAGCGAGTGAACAGCACGGGCCCACGCACCTGAATGCGGCCATCCTGGGTTCGCGCCTCGATACCCGGCAGTGCGCGTCCCACGCCCGAGCTGTGTTCGGTGTCCCGCGGGCTCTGCGTGGCCACCTGCGAGCAGGCTTCCGTGAGGCCATAGGTGGTGAGGAGCGGCCAGTTTCGCTGGCGGGCGCGGGCGAGCAGGCGGGGCGGAGCCGCTGCGCCCCCCAGCAAGATGGCGCGCACTCTGGAGGGCGGATCCCACGCGGGCTCGAGATCCAGCAGGCGCGCGAGCTGCGTGGGAACCAGCGAAAGCAGGCTGACCCCTTCACGCTCGATCAACTCCGCCAGGCTCCGCGGATCGGCCCCCTGAGCGCTGCGTGCCGGCTCGGTCAGGACTACCGCACGGCGCGCGATCAGACAGCGGGTCAGCACCGAAAGACCCCCGATGTGAGCTGGTGGCAGACCGAGCAGCCAGCGGTCGTCGGCCTGCCAGCCGAGATTCGCGGAGCTCGCTCGAGCGGAGCTCAGGAACGCTCCTCGGCTCAAGACCACGCCCTTGGGCGCACCGGAGCTGCCCGACGTGAACAAAATCGCCAGCGCGCGCCCAGGCTCGAACGATCTTGGGCTCGCATCGAGCGGGGGCGGCAGATCGCCGGCGCTCGGCCACGGCGAAGCAAATACGCCGGCCAGGGGCACACCGCGCAGCAGCTCCGCGCGCTCGGGTTGGGTGAGCCGCGGATGAACGAGCAGTACCGGTGCGCCGAGCTCGAATGACGCGAACAGAAATTCCACGAACTCGCTGTCGGCCGCCGCCACCAGCGCCACCGGCGTTCCCTCGTCGCCGTGAACGCCGGCTGCTTCGAGCCAGTGCATGCGCCGCCGCACGCGTTCCGCAAGCTCCGCGAAGCGGAGCGCGCGGCCATCGCGCACGAGCGCCGTCTGGTTCGGGCTCTCTGCCGCGGCCTCTAGCACCGAAAGCGACATGGCTACGCCGCACTCGGTGGCTGGAGAGCCGGCAGTCCCAAGCCGGCCTCGTTCCAGGTGCGGATCGCCGTGTCGTCCAAGCCAGGCAGCTTTGCGTTCCAGGCGTTCAAGAACGCGTGTGGGGCCAGGCCGGCTGCGCGTGTGGAGTCGTTCAAGGCGAGTGCCAGCGCGCACGCCAGCGAAAAGCCGACCGGTCCCTCGAAGGCGTGGGAAAGCACGCAAGCAAGGCCCGCACGCGCGGCGCTCTGCGCGATCTCGAAGCACCGCACGACGCCGCCCAGCAAAGTCGGCTTGAGGATGCAGGCTCGCAGGTTCAAGTCGTGCCGGCGCGCCAACACGTTTGCCGTCACGTCGGGTGACGTCAGCGATTCATCGAGTGCCAGCGGGGTAGGCGAATGGGCTAGCGCGGCCCAGTCCGCGCTGGGTTCCTCGACATATTCCGGTCGCAGGTGTGCGAGCTCCGCGAGGTAGCGCTGCGCCTGCGCCGCGGACCAGGCGCGGTTCGCGTCGATTCGGAGCTCGACGGCAGCGAAGCGGGCGCGCAGGGTCGCGAGCTCCGCGAGCTCCTGCTCGAATTCGCCGGGCCGACCGACTTTGACCTTCAAGGTGCGAATCCCACGCGTCACCGCGTGCTGCGCTTCGTTGAGCCGATCGGCGGCAGTTTCGGCCTGGAGCAACGCGGCCAGGGCGACGGCTTCCGGCGCCGTGCGTTCCGGCAGCGCGCCGAGCAGCGTGGCCCAGGCCGGTTCGCCACGCTCCTGAGCGATCAGGTCGAGCACTGCCGTCTCGAGCGCGCAGCGCAGCGCGGGAAGCTCCGTCGCGCGTGCCCCGACCTCGGCCAGTGCCGCCAGCAGGTTGCTCGGTGAAAGCTCGGGTAAACGCTCGACCTCGAACGCCTGTGCGGCGCTCCGGCAAGCATTCACGTCCTCGCGCGAAAAACCCGGAAGCGGCGCCGCTTCCCC
>DATHEN010000771.1:0-3544 GCA_035318565.1 Polyangiaceae bacterium | reverse complement strand
GGCCTGTGAACGGTTTCGTGAATCGCAACGGCTGCAGCCCGCCGGCGGTACGGCCTTGAATCTGGCAATCTGTGAAGAGCAGCTCGGCCAGCTCGTGGAGGCCTGGCAGCACTATCACGCCGCGCTCGACGCTCTGCCCGAGCGCGACGGCCGGCGCGAAATCGCGCGCCAAGGGCTCTTGAAATTGGACCCGCGCCTCGCTCGTTTCGTGATTCGTAAAGCCGTCGCCACACCGCCGGACATGCGGGTGCGTCTCGGACAGGTCGTCATCCATGAAAGCAGCTTCGGCGTGGCGATCCCCGTGACACCTGGGGAGCAGCGCTGGCTGGTCACGGCGCCCGGCTACGGAACGCGCGCCTATTCGCGGAAAGTGGCTGCCGGCGAATCGTTCACCCTGACGGTCACTCCCGGCGCGCCAAACGCAAAACGTGTTCTGCCGCGCTCGCAGACCCCATCCAGAGCGCCGTTGCTCGGTTATGCATTGATTGGCGTCGGCGCCGCCAGCCTGGTCGTCTCCGGCGTGACCGCGCTCATGGCGCTCGATCGCGGTAGAACCGTGGACTCGGAGTGCAGCGGGCGCGATTGTACGGCAGACGGTTTGCGCGCCGCGGATCAGGGAGAGACGTTGGTGCGCTGGTGCACGCTGTCGTTCGTGTTCGGCCTGCTGGGCGCGGGTTCGGGCACTTACCTGGTGCTCGATGGCAATGACTCGAACGGCGCGCGCGCGAGCAGCAAAAGCGCGCGACTACGGCTGCCGTAATGGGAAGAGACTCGAAAGACGCCACCACTCTCGAGAGCGATCGGGAGCGCACGAGCCAGACGTCCGCCGGCGTCAACCTGTGTCACGTGGTGTTCTGTCCGGAGGCGCAGCGCATCGGAACTCATTTCGAAATCGCAGCCAATGACGACGTGATCGCGCTCGGGCGCGACGCGGGGCCGAGCGGTTCGAGCTTCGATGATCCGCGTATGTCCCGACTGCATGCGCGCGTGACCTACGATGCGGCGCAGCGCGCCTTTCGTTTCGGGGACGCGAAGAGCTCGAACGGTACCCACCACAATGGCCGGCGCGCCGACACCGGCCTGCTCGAGAACGGCGACGTGCTGCGTCTCGGCGATACGTTGCTCGTGTTCGAGCGCGGCCGGCCAATGCTGGAATTGAACGAGACCATCGCGCGTGTCGCGCCGACGGATCTCACCGTGCTCATTAGCGGCGAGAGCGGCACGGGCAAGGAACTCTTTGCGAAAAGCGTTCATGAGCTGAGCGGACGCAAGGGTCCGTTCGTCGCGGTCAATTGCGCGGCCATTCCGCGTGATCTCGTGGCCTCGGAGCTGTTCGGTCACACGCGCGGGGCGTTTTCGAACGCAACGCATGCCCGCACTGGACTGTTTCTTTCGGCGCAGGATGGCAGTCTGTTGCTCGACGAAATTGGTGATCTGCCGCTCGATCAACAGCCCGCGCTCTTGCGAGTGCTGCAGGAACGCAGCGTCCGTCCCGTGGGATCCGATCGCGAGCTGAAGACCACGGCGCGCGTGCTCGTCGCCACGCACGTGGATCTGGCCGAGCGCCTGCAGAGTGGAGCGTTCCGTGGAGATTTGCTGGCGCGCATCGCGCAGTGCACGCTGCAAGTGCCTGCGCTGCGCGAGCGGCGCAGTGAAGTCTTGGCGCTCGCGCGCACATTTGCCGAACGCGCCGGCCGCGAGCTCGAGCTCAGCCCAGATGCCGCAGAACGCCTGCTGATCTGGAACTGGCCGTTCAACGTGCGGGAGCTCGAAGCGCTGGTTCAGACGTTCTGTGTGCTGGCTGCGGGCGCTCGCCTGGATCTCGAGTATCTGAGCCGCAAACACCCCATGTTGCTGGCTCCGGACGCAGCCGCCCGCGCTGCAGAGGACGCGAGCGGCAAGCCGTCGCAGCGTGACGACTTGCAACGCCTCATTCAGGAGCACGCGGGAAACATCTCCGCCGTGGCGCGTGCTCTAGGTAAGCCGCGCGCGCAGATCTACCGCTGGCTGCGCCGGTATCACCTCGCTTTGCCGGGGCCCCGTGGCAAAATCCAGTCGAGCGATGAAGAGTAGTCGCGCGGCCGGCGTGCTGCTCGGGTTGAGCTGCTTTTGCGCAGGCTGCGCGGACGTCCTGGGCTTGGAGTTCGACGACAAGCGTCTCGCCCGCACGAAGCTGCAGATCCTGAATGATCCGGCCTTACCGGACGACCACAACTATTTCGGAACGTCGCTCGACATTTCAGGGGACACGCTGCTCGTTGGGTGTCCAGCGGCTCGCGCCTACGTCGCGCAAAGAAGCGACGACGCGACGTGGCTGTTGAAGGGCCAGCTGGTGAGGCCCGATACGCCCGTTCCACGCAAGTTGATGGGGTTCGGTGGCAGCGTGGCCTTGCAGGGCGAGTGGGCCATCGTCGCCGACTGGGGTCATCTCACGGCGTCGATTTCCGAGCCCGGCGAAGCGTTCCTGTTCCGGCGTGGTGCGGATGGCGCCTTCGTCAACGCCGGCCGGCGCCTCGAAGCGGGCGTTGGCCAAAACAATGCCGATCGGTTTGGATGGGACATTGCCATTCACGGGAACACGGCAGCCGTCGGCGCGCCCGGGGACACGGAGCATGGGCCGAGCACGGGTGCCGTCTACGTCTACACGCTCGGAGGCGCGGCCACCTGGCAGCTCGCCGAGAAGCTCACACTGAGCGGCGCACAGGCGGGCGACGAGTTCGGGTATGCCGTGGCGCTCGAGGGCGACACACTCGTGGCATCGGCGCCGGGTCGCAGCGGGCCGCGTGGCACGCATACCGGGGCCGCGCTCGTGTTCACGCGTTCTGGAAGCTTCGGTGCCACGGAGCCGCAAGTGCTGTGGCCCGCCGATCAGTTTCCGAGTGATTACAAGATGCAGAGCCTGAGCTTGTCGGGGGATCGCCTGATCGCCGGCGCGCCGTTGGCCTTGGGCGGCCGCGGCGTGGCCTACATCTACGAGCGCAGCGGGGACACCTGGGATGCCACGCCCGCCGTCTTTCCACGCAGCGAGGATCGTCTGTCTTTGGCGGACAAATCGAACTTCGGGACGAGCGTGGCCATCGCCGCAGACCTGGCGGTGATCGGGGCTCGCGATCCGGAGAACCGCGGCTCGGCGTACGTATACCGGCGCGCAGCGGGCGCTCAGGGCAGCCGCTGGAGTCTCCTCGAGCGCTTCAACTCCGATCTCGCCGAAGCCTTCGGCCTCGACGTCCAGGTGCAGGGACGCACGGTGCTGATCGGCGCGCCCTACAAGAAGCCCGCCGGCAACCTGTACGTCTTCGACTTGTCCGCTCAGTAGCGGCGGTCGAACGGGTTTTCGTCGGGCGTGGTTGGGGGCTTCTGACGCAGGGACTTGCGTTCGGCAGTGGGACGCACGGGCGGCGGTTTGCGCACTTTTCCAGTTTTGACCTTCGGTACCGCTGGCGGCACAGCGGACGCCGACAGCGTAGGTGCGAGCACCGGTGGGCGCGCGCTGGGCGCGGGCACGCTCCGCACTGCCTCTAGCAGCGAAGCCCGTGCAACGGGC
>DATHEN010000770.1:0-13265 GCA_035318565.1 Polyangiaceae bacterium | reverse complement strand
GATCGCGGTACAACCCTCGACGTGAGGCGTTCACACGGCTCTGGCTGGCTCGGTCGGGTGAGAGCGCGGCACGCGCGCGTGTGCATCGGCTTGCTCGTGTTTCTCGGCTGGGCGGTGTTCGTTCTGTCTCTGTCAGAACGGCGCGCGGCCTTCGCAGACGAGGGACCACGTCTTCAGGCCGTCGCTGCGCTCGAGCCGGTCGTCCAGGCCGTTGCAGCCGACGGCATCGGACAGCTGAGCGCACCGTCGGCGCGCGTTCTTTTGCAGGATACTGGCCGCGAGCCCACGCTGCTCGCACTGCTCGCGGCATGGGCGAAGCTCAGTTTGGGGCGGATTGGGTTGCTCGCTGCGGTGACCTGTGCGCGGCTGCCATGGCTCGTCCTGTGCGCGCTTGGCCCGGTCTTACTTTACGGGATCTTGCTACGCGCACGCGATGCGCTGGTGGCTGTGGCCGGCGCGGGCGCGCTCGCCTATCTGTTCGCCGGAATCGCGCCCAGCCTGCTGGTCGGGAGCGCGGCGGCCAACGTGGGCTGGCTCTTGCTCGTGCTCGCGCCTTATCTAGGCACGTTGAAAGCAGAGCGCAGCGCTCGGCAACGGCAGTGTAGTGCGCTGACTGCCGCGCTGGCTTTCGCAATCGCGCTGGCAGTGGCCCGCAGCGCGCTCTGGGTCGGCCTCGTGTGCATGCTGCACCTGTCTCTAGCTCACTGGGGTTCCGCATGGCGGAACGGGCGACACGGGCGCTTGCTGTTGCCTTCGTTCGTCGGCATCGGTTTGGCGCTGGCCGTGCCGTGCTTGGTCGTGCTGAACCTGCACCTGTGGCAAGCCACTCCCGTGCAGGTGGCTCGCTTCGTGTTGACGCCGCTCGGCGCCGCGACGGCTCCGCTCGAGCTCGGTGCGGAGAACGCGCTGCAGCGCGTATTGCCAGTGAACGGCTGGGTCGCGCTCGCCGCGCTGGCCGGCTTCGTTTACGAGCTAGCCAAAGCCCGCCGTGTAGCGCCAGCCAGGCGCGATCGGCAAGCGCTGCGCGCCGTGATTGGCGTGGGTCTGGCGGTCACGCTGCTTTTGCCACTGCTCGTTCCGACGCCGCTCGGATCATTGCGTCCGCCGCCGGAATTTTCGTGGCCGTTTTGGGCGATGGGGTGTGCTCTGTGCGTTGGGGGCGTGCGCGATCTAGCGCTCCGCGCCATCGAGAGCAGGCGCACGTCCGTCGCCGATCGACCTCATTCGACCTGATAGAGCTGCACGGCGATCTCGCCCTGGCCGGCACGTGCCCGCGCGAGCACGCGGTAGCTCCCGCTTTGCCGGACACACACTGGTCCATGCGGCCCGAGCAGCGCCAGCGAGCCGCTCGGGGACTCCCGGCCATACGAGTAGCCCGATTCGTCGACGAGCTCGAGCTCGAGCGCCCGCAGGCCGGCGCTTGCGGCCGCGAGCACGCGCACGCAGCGACTCGCATCGGCGACGGCAAACGCGAACTCTCGACTGGCTCCATCGCCGAGCGGCGCTGCGCGCTCCGCGCCGAGCGGATGCATTCCGGACGCACAGTGACGCGCGAGCTCTGCGAGACGCTGCTTGGCTCCGCCGGACGGCGAAACGTCGGCCGCACACCCCTCCGCGTCGAGCGGTGGTTCGCCGCTCGACGCGAGGCCAGACCTCGAGTCGAATGCAGAAGTCGGCTGGGTAGATGGCGCGGAGCGCGCCCGTGCTTCGGAAGGCACGGGGCTGCGGCTGCAGCTCACTACGCCGAGCAGCAGCAGCGCTGCCCTCGTCAATCGAATCACTTGCTCTTGCCGGTATGCACTTGCTCGGAGCGATCGCGCACGCCCATCACGGCGACATCGGAAGCGTACGACGCTTCGTCCGTCACGAGTGAGCCCGGCACCGGCATCTTCGGCACGATGATCATCTCCAGGTTGAGCTGCGTGTTTTCGTCGTCGATCTTCTTGATGCGCCAGCGCGCATCGAGGCGCTTGATGTTGCCCTTCACCATGCGCGCGTCGACCACCTCCCAGCCGTCCACGGTCTTCGGCGGCTCGAAGCGCAGGACCGCCCAGATCTTGGCGGCTCTCTTCAGAATCGGAACTTGCAGGTACACGTCGGTCTTGTCGCCTTCCTTGCCGACCACGCGTACCTTCTCGAACTTCGAAATGAAGTCACCGTAGTTCTTGAAGTCCATGACGGTCTTCTGCACGACCTTCACAGGCGCCTTCACCGTCACGCGCGCGGCACCGCCGCGAATACTGGTTCCGGTTGCATCCACCTGATAACGCTCGGCATCGCGCTTCTTCATCAAGCGCTTTTGCTCGGCATTGGGTTCAGCAGAGGCGGGCACCCCCACGAGCAAAGCCAGTGCGAGCAATCTCAGACCGAGCCCACGTCGCGACGCTTTCATTGACAAGCTCCCTCCAGATTTCCTGATACTAGAACCGAACATTTTTAAGCCATTGGCGCGCGAATGCGCTCGCAATTCGGCGCACGCACCGCCTGTGCACGCTGCGTGCCCGCGGGTACGGAGCGTGGTTTGCGCTGCAAATCGGCATTTTCCCAGGGTTTGACGGAGCAGTTCGTGCTTTGATTCGAATGCGCCCGAGAACGCCGCGACCAAACTGGCGCAAATTCACCACACTCTGCGCACCGGAACGGGCAGCCGGATGGGCACGGGCGATCAGCCTCCGCGCTCGGCTTCACTCGACGTTTGGGCTCGGGCTCGGCTCGTTTTAGAGAGCTGCCATGGTGCAGGTGCCGGAGAACTGCACGCCTTTATCCATGAAAATCTCCGGAGAGTGCAGCGAGCCCGTGACCTTTGCGGGCACGTACAGCTCGATTGCCTGAGCTGCTCGCACATTGCCCGACACGCTGCCGCCCTTGATGATCACCGTGCCTACCTCGATCTCGGCGTCGATTTCAGCGCCTTCCCCGATGATGAGCACATCCGCGCTGCGAATCTCGCCCTTGAAGCTGCCATCGATGCGCACCCGCCCCTCGAAGAACAATTTGCCTTCGAAGTGCGTGCCGCGTCCGAGCAGGGCGGTAATCTCTGTGGCCGGCAGAGCCGCGTCCATGGGGTCATCCTAGTGTGCTGAATCAGAACTTCGCATCACAATTCCGTGTGTCCGGCAGGTGAGGGCCGAACGCAGAGCGCCGCGCGGCATTTCCATTCGTCGACTTTTGCCTTGTTCCTGAGTGGGTCCACTTGAGCCATGATGTCGGCATGCGCCGGCGAGTTCTGAGCTTGGGCCTCGCCCTCGTCGGTCTTGCCGCCGCCCTGCCGGCGCAGGCGCAGAGCACTCCCGAGCCTCCTCGGGACGCACCGGCCGCGCCCGAGCCGCCCACTTCAGCGGGCCAAACGCCGCGAGCACCGCAGCGTACGCTGAGCTGGGGAACGGAGCCGGCGTCACCGTCCGACACGGGAACCAAACCCACGAGCATCGGCGCTCGGGATGACGTCACGGTCTTGCGCTGGCGCGAATCGACCTTGCTGCTCGATCAATCCGTTTCGACCGAAACCGTGGGCGTGGGCAAAGACATCCAGACGCGCAACCCTTCGTACGACATGACGCTGCTGTTCCGGCCGCGTTACTACTTGTACGAAGACGAGCTCCAGAACGTGAGCCTGCGCGGTGAGATCGGCGTCTTTCACGAATTCACGAACAGCGACGTCACGACCGAGCGCGGGGAAACCAGTCTGACCGATGCGCAATTGTTCGCGTCGCTCGCGCGCACCGTTTACCGTTCCTCGGATTACCGCACCGAGCTATCGCTGCGGGCACCCATCTTGACGTTTCCCACGTCGAAGGTGAGCTCTCGCAACGGCACCGTGCTCGGCCTGGGAGCATCGTTCACCGTGGCGCAGGACGTGCCGCTGGCAGGTCCTCGCAGCAAGCTGCTGCAAGCTGCTACCGCGGCGCTGCGTTTGGGGTACGCGCACACGTTCACGAATTCGATCGTGCCGACCAACTCGGAGCTGGCGCGCCGCCGCACCGACCCCGAAGGGCGGCTCCTCATTGACGACCAGTTCGGCTCTCCGGCGTTTCCCGAGCACGAAGGCACGATTCGACTGCTGTTCGACGTGGGCATCTCCGAGCGCGTGACATGGGGCACGGCCTTCACCTGGCAGCCGCTCTGGAAATACAAACTGCCCGACACGCAGATCTGCAACGTAGCCACCGGTTGCGTGGAGCCCGAGAGCGTCGAGGATCCACAGCGCTTCGTCGTGGTGACGACGTTCGAGACTGAAGTCGCTTGGGATCCCATCGACGAGGCGAGCGTTGCCCTGGGCTACAGCAACCTGACCTCACAGGTCGGGAGCAGCGGGGAGCGCCGGAACGTCTTTTACAGCCCCGCGGCCCGCTTCTACCTGACGCTGACCGCGAACTTGGATGAGATCTATCTGACGGCCAAGGGCCGCCAGGGGCGGCATCGGCAGGATCGCGATCTTGCCCGTTCCGGCCCGCATCCCGGCGCTTCCCGCGGCTCCTTGTGAGCCGCTCACTTGGCGAAGCAACGCGGGGCGTGGTGAAGTATGTGCATGAGTCTCGAGCAGCGCGCGCGGGTGGCGATCCTGGCGGCCATTTTCAGCTTGCCCGCGCATGCCCAGACGCCCGCTGCGCCGCGTTCCGCGGCCCCAGCCCCGGCGTCCACCGGCGCAGCATCGGCCCCGGCTGCGGGCGGCGCTGCGCCAGCGCCAGGCGAGCGAGCGCCCGCGGCGGGTGCCGCGCCGGCCGGTGAAAGCTCCAGCAAGGCGCCGGCGGGCCCGGTGGGGGGCTATTCCTGGACGGAGAAGCCCGCGCGCCGCAAGGCGGCTCTCAAGCGCAAGCGCCGCGCTCCGGCACACGGACCACTGGCGACGTACCCGGGTTTTCGCGTCCTGCCGAACGGCACGAGCGAGCTCGTGCTGCGTGTCAGCAAGAAGGTGAACGTGCAGATGCAGAGGGCGGACGGACGCGTCGCGTTCGTGCTGCCGAGCGTCCAGGTCGGAGTGCGCAACAATACCAATCCGCTGATCACCACCCATTTCGATACGCCGCTCGCGCGCGCACGCCTGGTGGAGCACGAGCAGGGTGCCGAGCTCGTGCTCGAGCTGCGCGAAGCGGTCGTTCCGAAGTTCAGTATCAGCGAGGGCCCCGGTGGCGCGATTTCCCTGCTGATCACCTTGCCGGCTCCGGCGCGCACGTATTCCGAGCAGCGCGCCGTGACATCGGCGAGCGGCGCTTTGCTGCGGGGACGAGCCGCTGCCAGCTCGTCTCCCCGAGCCGGCGGTCGCTAGTACCCAGCCCGTTTCAGCGTTGGCACGGCTCGGCAGACGGACTCGGGCGCTTTGGCTCACGCTCTTGCTGACCCATCCGGCTGGCGCGGAGCCGGCGCGCGCCGAAGCCAGTGACGCAGCCGTGCGCGTGGACTTCGAAGCCGGCCGGGTGGAAAGCCACGCGGACGCCAAAGAGCTCGTGCTGTCGGACGACGTGTTGCTCAGTGCCGGGCGCTACCGTCTCACGAGCGATCGGCTCGTGTTGTGTCGCGTGCCCGGCGGAGCCGATTTGCGCGGCCGCGGCGTGGTGCGCTTCTGTCCGTGCGAGTCGGCGCCGCTCAAGGTCGGGTTTTCGGGCGCAAGCCTGCGTGATGGCGATCTGACGATCCAGAACCCGACGTTGAGGGTCTACGACGTACCGCTACTGTGGCTGCCGTACCTGCGCCTGAGGCCGAGCGACGAGCCGGGGCTCTTGCCGCCGCGGCTTGCCTGGCGTGGCCCGGACGGTCTGCTCGCCGGGTCCGGCATCCACCTGCCCCTCGGGAAGCCCCGCTCCACTGCTGCGCTCGACCTGCGGATCTCGGGTTACGTCGAGGGAGGTTTCGAGCTCGAATCGCGCCTAGCCACGCAGCGCAGCAGCACGGCGCTGCGCTGGGATCACCTGCGCCAGAGCCTGCTGGCCGTCGATGCGCACGGCGCATCCTCGGAGCAATCCGGCTGGACGGGGGCATACCGAGTCGACGCGCTGCGCGGCCCGCGCGCGCTCGCTGCGACCAGCTCCCTGGAACAAGTCGCACGCCGCTACGACCACGCGCTGTTCGGCGTGAGCCACGTTTCGCGCGCGCTCCAGTTCGGCTTGGGAGGGCGAGCTCTCGCGCAGCGTGGAGGCGCGTTCGACGACTACGGCGCCGTCGGACCGTTCGCAGCGCTGGCGCTGGGTGAGGCGCTGGGATCTTCCGCTTCGATAAGCAACGAGCTGGGCGTGAGCACAGCGAGCGATCGCACGCTCGGCACCGAGACACGCGCTCTGCAGCGAGCCGAGCTTCGCGCGGGCGCTGTGGCGGGCCCGCTCGGCTTCGACCTCGCCCTGCACGAGAACATCGAAGCGCGCCTGCCCGAGGACACCGCCGATGCGGCCCGGGCGGCCACCGACCTCGGAATTTCGCTCGAAGCCGGGTGGCCGCTGCAGCGCGACTACGGGCCCGACCCGGATCCGCTCCAGCACCGAGTCGAGCCGTTCACGCGAGCGGCACTGGCGCTCGACTGGGACGAGCTGGGCCGCGACGAACCCGCTGACACGATTGCATGGCTGGGCGGCGTGCGCTCGGCGCTCGGGCGCTATGCGCGGCGCGACGCGGGCACGCTGTCGCTCCAGGGTGGGGCGCTCGGGCGGGCGCAGCAGCTCGCCACCGCCTTCGCCGGACAGGCGGTCCTGGACGCGGACTGGCTCGGCCTTTCCGCCGAGGCTGCCGGCTTTGCGAGACGCGCGTCGGCTCGCCTGGCCGCTTTGCGAAGCCGCGTGGGGAATCAGAGCGGCGTGCACCTATCGAGCTACTTCGAGGGCAGAACTGCGCGCGACTCGGGACTGCTGCGGCTGCTCTTCGAGGACTATTGGGATGCCCCCGAGACGGGCTGGTTCGATCGCGCCGGCTGGTCGGGAGGCACGGGCGTCCACGTTCCCTGGACGCGTTGGCTCGCGAGCTCGCTGGGCGCGGATTACGACTTCGAGGCAGCGGCAGTGCTCGGCGTTCGCGGCGCGCTCTCGTATCGGCACCCGTGCGGTTGTTTGGCCGCCATCGCCTGGGCCGGACAGCGAATCGGGCGAGACGGGGTAGACGTCGCGTTCACCCTGGACCTCATGCCCTGACAAGTCGGCGAAACCTCGCTGTGGCAGATTTGTGCCTACCCTTGCAGTGCGCCGTAATTTCTCTGTATCTTGAGAAATTGATCATGCGAGAGACGGGTATCTCTACCCAACCGGCACGTAGCGTCCCGGAACGTGCACCGGGCTGCGCCACTAGGCTAACCTCGTCACGTGGAGAGCGATAGGCCTCTGCCGAGCGAGCCGCCCGTCGCAAACCTTGCTGCAGAGCGCGGCATGGCAGGATCTACCGTGGTGGTCGCGGATGACGACCGCATCACGCGCGAGATGCTGGGCGCGATCTTGCGCTCGCACGGCTTCGTGGTGGAGACGGTCGCAGATGGTCAGCTCGCCGTGGAACGCGTCGCGCGCGGCGGCGTGGACTTGGTGCTCCTGGACATTCTGATGCCGCGGCTAAGCGGCCTCGAGGCATGCCGCTTACTCAAAGGCATGACGAGCGACAACTTTCTGCCCGTCGTGCTGGTGACCGTCAAGACCGACACCGCGAGCCGAGTCGAAGGCCTGAAAATCGGCGCGGACGACTACGTGTGCAAGCCGTTCGACGAGAAGGAGCTGATCGCACGCGTGGAAGCCATGCTGCGCATCAAGAAGCTGCACGACCACGTGGCCAAAGCGCGCGCGCGTCTCGAGCAGCTCAGCATGCACGATGACCTGACGGGTCTTTACAACTACCGCTATCTGCACTCGCGTCTCAGCGAAGAGTTCAAGCGCGCCGAGCGCTACCACGATCCGCTGGCGTGCATCGTCATCGACATCGATCGACTGCAGGGCGTGAACGATCTCGGTGGCCGTGGCTTCGGCGATAGCGTGGTGCGTGGGGTGGCCGAAGTAATCCGCCGCAGCGTGCGCGAGGTCGACGTGGTCGCGCGCTTCGGTGGTGACGAATTTCTGGTGGTGCTGCCGAGCACGCACTTTGCCGGCTCCGTCACCGTCGCCGAGCGCATCTGGCGAGAAGTCACGGAAAAGACCTTCGTGGCAGAGAACACCAAAGCGGCGAACGTGACGCTCTCGATCGGCGTCGCGCTATTCCCCTCTCGAGACGTGCGGACCAAGGACGCGCTCTTGCGGGCGTCCGACGCCGCACTGCACCAAGCCAAACGCGACGGTGGCAACCGCATCTGCGTGTTCCAGCAAACGGGCTACCTCTATACGCCGGTGATGGGTCCGGCGGCCCGCGAGCTGCGCTCGAGCCCCGAGTACGCCGAGCTGCGCGCCAGCAACAAGGTGGCGCCGTCGACGCAGCCTGCGCCTGCGCCCGCTTCCGCTTCCGCTCCCGCACCGAACCGCCCCACGGGTGGGCGCGGGCGCGGCTCCGATCGGCCGCCGAGCAGGCGCGGGTCGGAATGATGCCCGCTCTGAGTGCGTCCCGCTCCCAGGAAATGGCCGCGGTCCGCCTGGACGAGGTGCCGCCGCGCGTGCTCGTCGTCGATGACGAGCCCACCTTGCGCCGGAGCCTGGCGCGTCTGCTGCTCAGCCGCGGCATGCAGGTGCTGACCGCGGACGACGGTGCAACGGCGATCGAGGTGCTCGGCCGGGAAACGGTGGACGTGGCGCTGATCGACTTGATCATGCCGAACGTCGGCGGGCTCGAGTTGCTCGAGCACGTCAAGAGCAACCACGTCGAAGTCGAAGTCATCCTGATGACGGCATTCGGCGACGTGGAGACGGCCGTCAAAGCCGTGCGCGCGGGCGCGTATCACTTTCTGACGAAGCCGTTCCGCTCGAACGACGAAGTCGTGCTCACCGTGGTGAAGGCCGCGGAGCGCCGCCGCCTCATCGACCGCACGGCGCGGCTCGAGCGGCGGCTCGAGCAGATGCAGAAGTTCGGCGAGCTGATCGGTAACTCGCCGCGCATGCAGGAGGTGTATCGCCTGGCCATGGGCGTCGCGCCCACGTCCTCCACCGTGCTGATCCTCGGGGAAAGCGGCACGGGCAAGGAGCTCACCGCACGCGCGATTCATCAACATTCGTCGCGGGTCGACAAGCCCTTCGTGGCCGTCAACTGTTCGGCCATCCCCGTCGATCTCGTCGAGAGTGAGCTCTTCGGCCACGTGCGCGGCGCCTTCACGGGAGCCACCGCGACGCGCGAGGGTCTGTTCGAAACGGCCAATCAAGGCACGATCTTCCTCGACGAAGTCGGGGATTTGCCGCCGCTGGCGCAGGTGAAGTTGCTGCGCGCGCTCCAAGAGGGCGAAATCAAGCGCGTGGGCTCGAACGAAACGCGCACGGTCGACGTGCGCGTGGTCGCCGCCACGAACGTCGACCTGCGCAGCCGTATCGGCGCCGGCAAGTTTCGCGAAGACTTGTTTTACCGCTTGAACGTGATCGCCATCAACCTGCCTTCGCTGCGTGAACGGCGCGAAGACATCCCGCTCCTCGCGTATCACTTTTTGCAGAAGTACGCCGGCCGCGCGAGCCGCAACATCCACAAGATCTCGCCGGATGCGATGCGTCTTCTCCAGCAACAGCCCTGGCCGGGCAACGTGCGAGAGCTCGAGAACGCCATCGAGTACGCCGTGGTGTTCTGTCGCGAGGATACGATCATGCCGCAGGATCTGCCGTTCGCGCGCGGCACCTCGACCGTGCCGCAAGAATCTACCCCGAGCTCGGCGCCGGCCGTCCTGAGCGGGCTCATCGACCTGCCGTATCGCGAAGCCAAGCAGCAGGCGCTGGCGCGCTTCGAAACAGCCTACTTTTCCGCTTTGCTCGACCGCGCGGGTGGCAACGTTTCCGAGGCAGCGCGTCAGGCCGGCCTGGATCGCTCGAACTTTCGCCGTGCGAGCAAGCGCGCGGGAGTGAGCTCGCGCGACGACGACGAAGCCTGAGCGTATTCCCGGTACTGACTCTGGACGAGCTTTGCTACCCTGCCGCGCCCATGCGTCGGCGCGTCCGTGCCCTGCTTTTGAGCCTAGCCCTCGGCGCTCATGCGAGCGTTGCGCTGGCGCAAGCCGCGCCAGAACGGCCTGAGGACGAGCGCGCACCGGCGGATTCGCTGGCCGCCGCCCACTCGCGCGGCACGTACACCCTGACGCGCTGCTTGCGGCTCGCCGAACAGAATTACCCCAAGGTCCATGAAGCCAAGGCGCGGCTCCGGCACAAGCGCGCGCAGCTCTGGCAAGCGCACACGGCCCCATACAGCGAGTTCACCCTCACGGGCGGCATCGGCGTCGCGCCGATCGTACAGGGCACGAATGTGTACAGCCCGAACACGGACGTGGCGCTCACGTCCAGCATGGCGCTCGCGTGGCAAGTGGGGGTCGAGGGCGCAGTGCCGCTCTGGACGTTCGGTAAGATCAGCAATCTCTGGGATGCCGCCGATGCCCAGGTTTCCGTCGGCGAACACGAGGTCAAAAAGGAAAAGAACGACCTGCGTTTGAACGTCAGAAAGGCGTTCTACGGCGCGCAGCTCGCGCGCGATTCGTTGAATTTGATTCGCGAAGCCAGCTCGCGCATCGACAAGTACTTGGGCCGCCTCGAAGAGCGCGTCGAAGACGGCGAGGGCGACGACGTGGAGCTCCTCAAGCTGCGCATGTACCGCGCCGAGCTCGACGCGCGCGAAAGTGAAGCGCGCCGCCAGGAAACGATCGCGCTCGCGGGGCTGCGCTTCTTGACGGGGGTCAAAGGGCCCTTCGATATCCCGGACGAGCCACTCCGGCGCCTGCCGCATAGCTTGGCGCCGCTCACACAGTATTTGTCTGCAGCGCGGCTTTTCCGCCCAGAGATCAACATGGCCCGCGCCGGCGTGGTGGCGCGCAGAGCGCAGGTGCGGCTCGAACGCGCCCGCTACTTTCCGGATCTGGCGCTGGGCCTCTCCGCGAAGTGGGCGCGTGCTCCCGAAGTTGAGGACCAGTTGAACCCGTACGTGCGAGACGACGGCAATTTCCTGCGCTATGGCGCCGCGCTGGTGCTGCGCTGGAAGCTCGACTTCCTGCCGCAGTCGGCGCGCATCGCGCAGGCGCAGGCGCAGCTCGAGGAAATGCGCGCCACCGAGCGTTTTGCGCTCGGCGGGGTAGGGATGGAAGTCGAGCAGGCCTTCGCAGAGGCTCAGGACGCCACGCGCCGCCTCGACGCATACACGCGCGCGACGGGCTACGCGCGGCAGTGGCTGATCAAGGTGCAGCAGGGCATCGATGTCGGCACGTACGAAGACGAAGACATCGTGGAGCCGGCCAAGGAGTACGCGCTCAAGCGCTTCTCCCAGATGAGCGCGACCTTCGACTACAACATGGCCGTGGCGAAGCTCGGCCTGGTGACGGGCTGGGACGCAGTTACGGAACGTTAAGCGCCGAAGTTGCGCATTTTCGCGTCGTGCTCGTCCAGGCGCTTTTCGATGCTCTGCAGCGCGTTGAAGATCGACTCGTTCACCATGTTGATGATGACCGGTAGCGCGCCCTTCAGCGCTTCATAGTAGCGCTGCCGCTCGGTGGAATGGATGATCGCCGGCGGGTAACCCGAGCGCAGGAGCATCAGGTTCATCAGCAAACGAGCCACTTTGCCGCTGTCGGTGGGGAAGGGGAAAACGCGGAGCAAGTCGTAGTGTACGCGCGCGGCGATGCGGATCGGGCTCTTGATCTTCTTGGGCTCCGGGCCGTTGAGCCAATCCACGACCTGCCGCACCTTGTATGCGATCTTGTCGGGCGGTGCGTACTCGTGGAAATACAGCCGGTGCTGCGGGATGTCCTTGCGGTACTTGACGCTCTTGATGTCGCCCTCTTCGGGATGAAGCGTCAGGTAGATCTTTTTGATCGTGTCGACGTTGATCGGGCCGCGCTTCTTCTCGCCGAGATCGCGCACCAGATCGATCGCGGCCTTGTGGCGGCGGATCTCTTCGCACACGGGCTGCAGGCTCGAATCCGGCACCACCGTGACGCTCGGATCGATAGCGGTCTTCAGCTCCTGGAAGGTGTAGACCACGCCCTCGAGCGCGCTGTCGTGGTAGATCCACGACATATCGAAGCCCTCGCTGTACTCGCGCTGAAATTCAGTGTTGGTTTGTTTGAGGCGCTCGTTGATGATCGCGAAGCGCTCCTCGATGCGCTCTGGCGGCAATGCGGGCGGCGGGGGAGGCGTGGCGCCGGGGCTGCTCGGCAAGGGGCCGGCAGCGGCGCCGTTCTCCGGAAGCGGGTGGTCCACCGCGCTCACGCCGTCTTCCGGGGGGAGCGGCACATCCGAGCTTGGCCGTGAAGGCTGGGGGATGGCGTGCATGGGGGCCGATGCGGCGGCCGCGTCCGGTAAACGCAGGTTCGCAAACTTGGATTGCGGCAGCTCGCCTTCCGGCAAGCGGCGACGGGTGCCGGATTGGTTCGGGATCGCGTCGGGGCGGTACACCCGCGTAGAGCCGCGTGCGCCGGCGCGAGCGGCTCGCTTGCTCGCACGCGCCACCTTGCCCTCCAGGGCACGGCGCGCGGCTTCCTTGTCGGCGCGCAGCCGTTCACGCTCGGCTTCCTTGGCTTTGCGATATGCCTCGCGTTCGGCGTCCTTGCGCGAGCGCTCTTCTTCCTTCGCCCGGCGAGCGTCCTCGCGTGCGGCTTCGCGCTCTGCTGCAATGCGCTGCTTTTCGGCCTCACGCTCGGCCTTCTGGCGCTCGCGTTCTTCTTCACGAGCTTTGACGCCAGCCAGGCGCTCCGCTTCCTTTTCGGCTTTCAGTTGTGCCTTTTCGGCTTCTTTCGCCTGCTTTTCCTGTTCACGGCGCTTCGCGAGCTCGGCCAGCTCCTTTTGCCGCTCGGCCTCTTTGCGAGCCAGTTCCTTGTCGCGCTCGCGCTTCTGCAGCTCGAGCTCTTTCTCGCGCTGTTTGCGGGCCAGCTCTTTTTCGCGCTCTTTTTCCTTTTGCGCTTTGAGCCGTTCCCGCTCTTGCTCGGCCTTTTGACGCTCGCGCTCCTTGGCGAGGCGCTGGCGCTCTTTTTCGCGCTCTTTGGCCTGCTTGTCTTTTTCGCGCTGCTGCTCGGCCTTTTGGCGTTCGCGTTCCTTGGCGAGGCGTTCGCGCTCTTTTTCGCGCTCTTTGGCCTGCTTGTGCCGCTCGACTTCGCGCTTCTTCTGTTCCTGCTCGCGCGCCTTCCTGGCGCGCTCCTTTTCGGCGTCCTTGGCGCGCGGGCGAGCCGCGCTCGCGGCGCTGCGGGATTTTCCCTTCTGCTTGTCGAT
>DATHEN010000769.1:0-8206 GCA_035318565.1 Polyangiaceae bacterium | reverse complement strand
TGGGATCGACCGTGACGGTGCCGTAGCGCTCGGCCGTCTCGATCCCCGGAATGGGCGCGACATACTCTTCTGATACGCCGGTCGCGACGATCAGGCGTTTGGCTTCGTAGGTTTGCCCGCGTGCGTCCGTCACCCGGAACTGGCCATTCGGTCGCGCGACGTGCACCACCTGGGAGTCGTACTGGATGCGCAGGCGGAAGGCGTCGGCGAAGTCCGCGAGGTAGCGCACGATGTCGTCGGCAGCGGGGAAGTAACGCTCGCTGTAGCGCGCGAACAGCAGCTTTGGATCTTCGGACAGCAGCGAGTTCCAGTCGTTGCGCAGGTTCATCTCCGCATCGTCCGAACCGGTGTGCCGCTTGTTGATCGAGATCAGAGAGCGGTGGCGCGGGAAGGTGCGGAAGAACGTCCCGGGCGTGGGACCCGCTTCCAAGATTTGGTAATCGCGGCCGGCTCGCGCCAGAAAATAGCCGAGCTGCAGCCCCGCGGGCCCCGCACCGATGATCAAATAGTCCATGAATACCCTCGTCAGTCTTGCTCGGCGCTGGCGCCGATCTGCAGGCTCACGCCCATCAGCGTGAAGATCCGATCGCGCGTGCGCAGATATTCGGGTGAGGCCAGGCTGCGCGGTCGTGGCAGGTCAACATCCACTACCGATTGGATGGTTGCCGGGCGTTGGCTCATGATCAGAATTCGATCCGCGAGCTGCACGGCCTCCTCGACGTCATGTGTGACGAACAGGATGGTCTTGTGCTCTGCCTGCCAGATCCGGACCAGGTCCGTGCGCATCTTGAGCCGGGTCACGAAGTCGAGCGCGCTGAAGGGCTCGTCCATGTAGAGAACTTCTGGATTCGCGGCGAGCGCGCGGGCGATCTCCACGCGCTGCTTCATGCCGCCGGACAGCTCGTGCGGATACGCGTGCTCGAAGCCGGCAAGGCCAACCATGCGCACATAGCGCCCGACAATCTGCGCTGCTTGCTCCGCACTCTGCTGAAACAAGCCGAATCCAATGTTCTCTTGCACCGTCAGCCACGGAAACACGCCGTTTTCCTGAAAGACGAAGATGCGCCGCGGGTCGGGGCCGCGCACCAGCTCACCTTGGACCCGCACCTCACCGCGCGCCGCGGGCAGAAATCCGCCCACCACATTCAACAGCGTCGATTTCCCACAGCCGGACGGCCCCAACAGGCAAACGAACTCGCCAGGTCTGACGTCCAGGTTGACCCCCTCGAGCACTTGCACCGCGTCCCCACGCCGGCGGCCGGGATAGCTCAACCACAGATCACGCACGTGAATCGCGCTCGCGACCGAAGCGAGCTTCGCGTGCTGATTGCCGTAATTCCTACTAACGGGCTGCACGGTCGCGGACGCCCGCAGATCGTCGCCCCCCAAGCGCGAACCCAACGCGGATCGAACCATGAGCGCCTCGCAACGGGCAAACGAAGCGCCCGCAGAGAGTTAGTTTTGGTTCTCGGTCATTCGTTACAGACTTTCTGCAGGCGCTGCCGATTTTGATCGATCATCGCTATCTCGCTGAGAGGCGGCGCTGCCGACCCATGCAGGCCGCTCGCGGCTAAGCATCGGTTAATGCGATCGAAAATTCACATCCGTGGACACATCGCCGCGTCATCGCGATGCCCGTTCGACTTGGCACGGCAAAGCAAAGCAACGGAGCACGATGCCCGAGTGGCCATGTTATCGTCCTCACGAATACCGTTTAACGGATGCTTGCGGAACGCTCACGGGGCGTAACCGCGACTGTCCTGTGACGTACGAGCTTGCGCCAGCACCATGAGGGACGACAGAGCGGGATCTTGCTGTGTCATTTGGCAACGCGCCTCACTTGCGAATGCAGGACCCTATCGTGGCGCAGCGTGATCCTCTCGACTTGGTGCCGCACGATCTTACCGAAAGTACGGTCGGCCCGCGGGGGCGCACGACCGACGAATCAGCAATACCCAGGGTCGAAGCCGACCTCGAAATCGTGGCGCGCCTCAGGGCGGGTGACGCCGCCGCGTTCTCCACAGTTGTTCAGGGCTACCATCGGCTGCTCCTGCACCTGTGTCGAGCGTTCGTTTCCAGCCAGGCCGCGGCCGAGGACATCGTTCAAGAAACGTGGATGGCCGTCATCGACGGGCTGGACAAATTCGAAGGGCGTTCCTCGCTCCGAACGTGGGTCTACTCGATAGCCGTCAATCGCGCGCGCATGCGCCGGCTCAAAGATGGCCGGACCATGCCGGTTTCTCCGCTCAACTTCGAGGCCGTAGACGAGACCGAGCCCGACGAACAGGTCGACTTCCAATCCGCGGCCGGTCCGAGATGCGATGAGCGCACGCCGGAGAACCTGCTGGCCAGCGCTGAGGCCACCTCTGCATTGAGTCGCGCCATCGACGCGCTTCCACCCGCAATGCGAGCCGTGGGCGTGCTGCGGGATATGGAAGGTCTGAGCTCGGCCGAGACGTGCGGAATCCTCGACATAAGCGAAGCCAACCAGCGCGTGCTGCTTCACCGCGCACGTTCCAGGCTACGCAGAGCCTTGGCGATTTTCATGGGCGTCCTGTGACTTGCGACGAACTCAGGAAGTCGGTGACGGACTATCTCGAAAACGAGTTCGAGGCTGAGAAACGTGCCGCCTTCGAATGCCATGTCGGCATGTGCAGCGCCTGTCGAGGCTACGTGCAGCAAATGCAGGAAACGATTTTCGTCGTCAGTCGGCTGCCGGCACTTGCACCGCCGGATCGACTCCAGCGCCAAGTGCTCGCGGAATTCCGCAAACGGCGCGCTGCGGGCGGCACGCCGGCGCAGTCCGCGCGCGCCGCGAACCCAGTGCTGGTGATCGTCGCAGGGCTCGCGCGCCAACGTTTTGCACTGGCATTCGCGGGATTGCCGGTCGTCGCCGCGCTGCTGCTGACGCTCGCGTCGGGCGCTGGCACCGACATTGACCGCCCTGGACTGCCGCGCGTTTGCCTGCCCACCCTGCTCATCGCAGGATTGCTACCGACTCTTGCGCTGCTCGTCCTGGTCTGGCAGAGGCGCCAGCGCGTTCCCGCCCTGGGCTTCGCACTCGTCGCTGGCACGGGCGCCTGCGTGGGCCAATTGCTGCTCTTTGCGCTATGCCCGATGCCCGAAGCGCGCGCCCACGCGCTCGTCATCCACGTCGCGGGTGTGCTCGGGGCGACGCTCATCGGCGCGGCCGTTGGTTGCATCCCCGTTGCACCGAGAAGCGCGTCCTAGTGCCTGGTGTGGACGCGGGACGATGCGCGCTGCCGCTACGTCGATGACGACGGACGGCGGTGCTGTGAAACGGCGCGGCTCGAGATCCACCACCGCGTGCCGTACGCGAACGGCGGTGCGCACGACGCAGAAAACCTCGAGCTTCGCTGTCGTGCGCACAACGATTTCGCGGCAGAGCAAGAACTTCGGGCGAGACCACATGGCGAAGATGAGAGGCGAGCCGGCCGTTGAACGAACGGCGCCGCGCTGGCGCGAGTCTTCTCTAGGTTCGGGCCGGATCGAAATGAGCAGTGCCGCACGCGAATGAGCCCCCGGGAGCTGACGCCCGCGCCAGCGGCAGGGATCATCTCCTCGATTTGGCGCGCCCATCATGCACACGGATGATCCGTCTCAGGTCATCAAGCAGCGCCTAGTCGTGTTTCCGACGCTGGATCTCAGCGCGCTTTCGTTTCGTTGATCGACAGCTGACCCCGCCGCTACGGCTGCTGGAAGCCGCCTTGGCGGAACGTCACAACGAGCGTGTCGCGATGGCCCAGCGAGTCAGTCGTCTCGGGTTGGATGGGTGTCGATTCGTGAACGACGCGTGAATCGTCGAGAAAAAGCAACGTCCACGGCTCGGTCATCGTGAAGCGCACTCCTTGGGGGGATTCGGCGTCGAAGACGCGCGTTTCACCACCTTTGATGCTCGCGCGCTTGACGAGTGCGACGGCAACGAAGTCTACGCCGTCCCGATGAGCACCTTCTGGAGTCGGACGGCCAATTCCTGCTTCGGTGTCGATGCGAAACTGATGGGCCTCCACGAACCAACGCCGCTCTCGTGCCGCCGCCGAGGCGAGACCCGCGAGGGCCTCCACGAGACGTAGGAATGCAGGCGCCCCGACCAGGGTCGGAGCAATGGGTTCGAACCAGCGCTCCATGCCGCCGTGAAGCGCGTTGTAGTCGAGCGACTGATAGTGAGGTCGGTGAGGCACCAGTGCGCAGGCGCCCGCCTCTACGACGAAGGAGGCATGGCGACGCCGGCGATAGTGCCCGCCGTCCTTGAGGTAGGGATCGGGCGGCAGGTCGTCCCACTCCGTGGAGATGGCGTCGAGCTCGTGAACGGAGACGCCAGCGGCGTGGCGCAGCCATTCGGCGCGGAGCACCGCGAAGCCGCGCTCACGCAGCGCATCGCCGAGGGAAGCCGAGGTGAACGGTGGAGTGAAGTGCCTCATGGATCGCGCGATAGGCTACCGCATTGGACGGCCTCGCAGCTGTCCCGAGGTAACCCCAAGCGTTCTAACGAACGAACTCGACGAGCGGAGGCGTCGTTTTCGGCACGCTGATAGCCGCTACCCGGCCGTCATTAATACAGGGCGACAATCGACCGCGTGCGAGGGACGGCGCATGAGCGATTCCTTCAGCGTTCGAGCTGCAAGAAAAAATCGACGTCGATCAACGGATCAAACAGGTTACAAAACGGTC
The DNA here is from genome assembly GCA_035318565.1 of Polyangiaceae bacterium. Taxonomy (GTDB): domain Bacteria; phylum Myxococcota_A; class Polyangia; order Polyangiales; family Polyangiaceae; genus DATDJP01. The sequence goes on along the minus strand of DATHEN010000769.1, from coordinate 3,514 downwards.
ACCTTCGCCGGCCGCCGGCACGTGTTACTCAGGCGTTCGGCGCCTGGGATGCGATCGTTCGAAGTATTGATTCAGGCGGTAGTTTTTTAGTCGTGCTTTCTGCTGCGCATCGGAATTCCGAGACGGCCGAGTTGCGCATCAACGAGCTCAGTCGTTTTACCTGTTTACCGGCAGTTCGGAGGTTCTCATGACAGTCGTTGACAGCAATCACTTCCGCGTTCGCGGAGCTCAGTACGGCGGAGCGGCGCGCCACGCACTCGGCATTTTTCTCGGTCTCGGTCTCGGTCTCTTCGCGAGCTCGTGCAAGTCGACAGTAGTCATTGTCACGACTACGGCAGATGGCCAGGCTGGCTCGCTTCGTGCTGCCATCGCCAGCATCAACGCAGATTCCACGCTGACTGACGCCACCATTCAGCTCGTGCCCGGAACTTACGAGCTCACGGTCTGCGGCAGTGATGACAGCAATGCGCTCGGGGATCTCGATGTCGTATCGAGCGCCAAGGTAGTGCTCGAGTCGTCCGGCTCCGCGGTGATCAGGCAAACCTGTGCGGGTGAACGCGTACTCGACGCCCATGGCACCAGCCTGCTCACGTTGCGCGGCATCTCGGTAACGGGTGGGTCATTGACGGCGTCGGGCTCCGCCCAAGGTGGTGGATTGCGTGCCACCGGCGATGTGACGCTCGAGCGCGCTCGGATTCTCGACAACTCAGCGACGACCAGTTCCCAGCTCACTCAAGGAGGCGGTCTGTACGTCGCCGGCGCGCTCAGAATGTACGACTCGGTCGTCGCGAGGAATACGGCCGCCGGCGCCCGGGCCAACGAAGCGACGCGCGAGATCGGCAGAGCAGAAGGAGGCGGCGCCTACGTCGGCGCTGCCGTCGTGATTTCGGGCAGCACGCTGTCCGATAATGTGGTCAGTACAGGCCGCATTGCCGAGGCCCGCGGAGGCGGAATCGCGCAGTCTCTTGCCACGGAACAACCGTTTTCCGTCGTCCGAACTCGACTCGAAAACAACCAGGCAACGGGCGGTGACTTCAGCGCCGCGGAAGGTGGCGCTGTCTCGGCCTCGGGCGCGTTGACGGCAGCTGCCATGATTGCTCGCGGAAATCGCAGCACCGGCGGGCCGGCGAGTGGCGCGTTTGGGGGCCCCGCTGGCGCGGCGCGCGGCGGCGCTTTTGCCGCGCGCAGCTCACTGCGAGTTACGGCGAGCACGTTCAACGCGAATCTCGCTCTGGGCGGTGTTGCGCCGTACATGGGAACGAGCGGCGCCAGCTATTCTGCGGGTTCCGGCAGCGGCGGCGCAGTCTGGGCCATGGGCGCGCTCACTTTGACAGCGTCCACGTTCACACAGAACACGGCCGAAGACGGCGCAGGGCATCTGAACGGCGCGCTTTCCGGCGGCGGAGCGGCATTCACCCACGCCACCCTCGACGCGACGAACACCACATTCAGCGGCAATGCGGCAATTGCCAAGATTCCCAATCCGACCCTTCCGCCCTACTATCCAGGCGGGCTCTCGGTTCCCGGCCTTGGCGCTGCCGCACGCGCGCTGACGAGCGTGCAGCTCCGGCATGCGACCATCGCGAATAATAGCGGCGGAAATACGCTGTATACGCCGCTCCTCAGCGCTCGAGCGTCAGTCGCGCTCGCAAGTTCCGGGCGCATCTGCAGCTTCGCATTGGTCGGCGGTGGCGCGTCGGATTACAACCGCTTCGGAGACGCGACTTGTTCGCTGCAGGGCGTGGACAATCAGCAAGACGGCGCCGGCGTAACGCTCGAGCCCCTCGCCGACAATGGCGGTCCCGCCATGACGCACCTACCCGGCGGCACACTCATTGACGCAATCCCAACCGCAGCTTGCGCGCTGCCCGACGATGCACGCGGTGTCACACGCCCGCAAGGATCCGGGTGCGACGTCGGTGCTGTCGAGATCCGGCCCGGCGTTGACTGAACCCCGTTGCGCCCCCGCGCGCCAGGCAGGGCAGCGCTCTACGACGAGCAGCGCTGGGGACCTCAGCAGTCCACTGCGCAGTTAGCGCAGCGATCGAAAAACTCGCCCTCAACTGAACACTTCAGTGCCGCGTTCAGGGCAATTTTCTGTTGAAGACGGCGAATCGCTGGCGCGCTGGTCGCGGTGTTATCCACGTGGTGGATGTCTGTCTCCGAGGTGTCGGAGAAGAAGGGAATGAACCATGCGTCTGACCCAGACCGAGATTTCTCTCATGTTGATCGCGGCGATCTTCGGCGGCGGCGCGACCTCCTGCGCAATCGATGGAGCTGACAGCGAAGGCCAGACCAACGCGGTGACCGGAGGGACAGGGCTCCGCGGCGAGTACTTCGACAACCAGGACTTCAGCGCCCTCAAACTCACGCGTGTCGATCCGACCGTCAACTTCAATTGGGGCACGGGCTCGCCCAATTCCGCCATCGGCTCCGACACGTTTTCCGTGCGTTGGACCGGTCGCGTCAGTCCGCAGTACTCCCAGACCTACCGCTTCTACACGACGTCGGACGACGGCGTCAGGCTTTGGGTCAACGGTCAGCTCCTGATCGACAATTGGACCGATCACGGGCCCACCGAGAATAGTGGAACCATCGCGCTGACCGCAGAAGCCGTCTACGACATCCGCATGGAGTTTTACGAGAACGGCGGGGGAGCCACGGCGACCCTATCCTGGTCGAGTCCGAGCGTGAGCAAGGGCATCATTCCCACGACGCGCCTGTTCCCGCCGGCCACGAGCGGAAACCCCGACTTGGTCGTGACCCAGATCAACCTCTCGCAGTCGACCCCCCGCGCTGGTGACCCGGTGACGTTCAGCGCGACGGTGAAGAACCAGGGCACGGCTGCGACCCCAGCAGGAACCACCGTCGGCGTGCTCTTCAGCGTCGACGGGAGCCCGGTGGCCTGGGCCGACACCTTCACCCAGTCGGTTGCGGCCGGCGCGACCGTCAACCTGACCGCCAACGGCGGACCGAGCGGCGCCACGTGGACCGCCACCTCCGGAAGTCACCAGGTCGTGGCGTTCGTGGACGACGTCAACCGGATCCCGAACGAGAGCAATGAGACCAACAACCGGCTCACGCGCTCGTTCAGCGTGGGCACTGTGTGCACGCCGGCCTGCTCAGGAAAGGTCTGCGGGCCCGACGGCTGCGGCGGCAGCTGCGGCAGCTGCGCCTCCGGTCAGACTTGCAACACGAGTGGCCAGTGCAGCGTCGTTTCCTCCGGGCTCCCACCGCTTTGGAACGCGAGCCCGCCCACGGGCACGAGCCCGGCACCGTCCGGTCCCGTCGTCGGCCGCGCCGGCGAATTCGACACGGGCACCCTCGCCACGAACGAGGTTTGGGACAACTTCAACGGCGCGTCCGGATCGAACCCCGACAGCAGGCTCTGGATCGAGGACACCGTCAACCAGGGGGGTACCCAGGTCTACAACCCGTCGCACTCGTTCCTGGACGGCAGCGGGAACGCGGTGCTCGAAGCGACTCAAAGCGGGAGCACGATCACCTCGGGTCG
>DATHEN010000768.1:0-4478 GCA_035318565.1 Polyangiaceae bacterium | reverse complement strand
CGCGATAAAACCGGCAATAATCGCCGGAATTCCCGTCAGTGGACCGAGGCAAAGCAGCACACCGCACACGAGCGCAACCACGGACGCCGGACTGGCTGGCGGTTTCTCTCCCTGCGGTAATCCAGTGCGGGGATCGATGGTCATGGCGTGGACGGCCATGGTTTGCGGACCACCGGTAATGGGTTTTGCGGCTCCCGGCGGGCCACCCGCCGGCGGGGGCGCTGGCGAAAATCCTCCGGGCGGACCGTAGCCACCGGGCGGACCGTGCCCTCCGGGCGGACCGTGCCCTCCGGGCGGACCGTAACCGCCGGGCGGCGCACCGGGCGGTCCGTAACCGCCGCCCTGCGCCTCACGCGTCGCGCCCTCTCCGTTCATCGCCGGCACGGTATCCCTTGCGCACGCCTTTTTGAAGGATCCTTCTGCTAGGCTCGCGCCGCGATGGCGATTACGCGCGAAGACGTGGTGCACGTCGCGAAGCTCGCTCGACTCGAGCTCGCGGAGAGCGAGGTCGAGCCCATGCGAGTCGATCTCGAGAAAATCATCGGGTACATGGCGCAGCTCAATGAGCTCGATACCAGCGCCGTTCCGCCCACGGCTCAGGTGGCCGTGCAGGCTGCGCCGCTGCGCGAGGACGCCGTGCAGCCTGGCTTCTCGAACGACGCGGCCATGGCCGAAGCGCCGCGCCACGCCGGCGACGCCTTCGCAGTACCGGCATTCGTAGAAGAATGAATGAACCCGTGAAGCTTTCGATCAGCGAGATTGCGCAGAAAGTCGCGGCCGGAGAGCTCTCCGCCGTGGACCTGGCCGAGCAGAGCTTGAAAGCGGCCGAAGCGCAAAAACATCTGAACGCTTTCTTGTTCATCGATGCCGAGCGCGTCCGCGCCTCTGCGCGCAGCATCGACGAACGACGTCGCAAAGGCGAAACGCTCGGTCCGCTGGCGGGCGTGCCGATCGCCGTCAAAGACGTGCTGTGCACCAGCGATCAACCGACCACCTGCGCGTCCAGGATTCTGACTCGCGCCGAGGGCGGCGCAGCGAGCAACTCTCCAGCACGTGGCTGGCGCCCGCCCTTCGATGCAACGGTCGTGCAGCGGTTGCGCAAGGCGGACGCGCTGCTCGTCGGCAAGACGAACATGGACGAGTTTGCGATGGGCTCGTCGAACGAGAACAGCGCCTTTGGACCGGCGCGCAATCCTTGGGATCCGACGCGCATCCCCGGTGGCTCGAGCGGCGGCAGCGCCGTGGCGGTTGCGGCAGGCATCACGCCGGGCTCGCTCGGCAGCGACACGGGCGGCTCGATCCGGCAGCCCGCGGCGCTGTGCGGAGTGGTCGGAGTCAAGCCGAGCTACGGACGCGTCTCACGCTTCGGCCTCGTGGCGTTCGCGTCGAGCTTGGACCAGGTGGGCCCCTTTGCCGACGACGTGCGCGGCGCAGCGCGGCTGCTCGAGGTGATAGCGGGTCACGATCCACGCGATTCGACGAGCGCGAAGCTGCCCGTCGGTAGCTACGAAGCCGCTTGCGGCCGCGACGTGAAGGGCTTGCGCATCGGCGTGCCGGCGGAGTACTTCGGCCATGGCCTCGATCCGGACGTAGAAAAGAGCGTCCGCGAAGCGATTGCAGCGCTCGAGCGCGAAGGCTGCGAAGTGCGCCCGATTCAGCTGCCGCACACGCGTTACGGCGTCGCCACGTACTACGTCGTGGCGACCGCGGAGGCGTCGAGCAACCTGGCGCGTTTCGACGGCGTGCGCTTCGGTTTGCGCATCGAGCCGCCACGCGGGGGCCTGCCGGCCATGTACGGCGCGACGCGCGACGCGGGTTTCGGCCGCGAGGTGAAGCGCCGCATCTTGCTGGGTACATACGTGCTCAGCGCCGGCTACTACGATGCTTATTACTTGAAGGCGCAGCGGGTGCGCACGTTGATCAAGCAGGATTTCGACGAAGCGTTTCAACAGGTGGACGCCATCGCCGCGCCCACGAGCCCCACGCCCGCATTCGCGCTCGGCGAGAAGGTGGAAGATCCGCTAGCCATGTACCTGGCAGATATTTACACCTTGCCGGCGAGCTTGGCGGGCATCGCCGGCATCAGCGTGCCGGTTCGAGCCGCACCGGCGAAAGGCTCGCGGCCGGAGCTGCCCGTGGGCTTGCAACTGCTCGGCCCAGCGTTCGCCGAGGAGCGCTTGTTCTCGCTGGCGGCGCGCTGCGAAGCACTGTTTCCAGCTAGTACCTCGATTCACTCGAATCGAGGTACGTCATGACAGTCCGTGCACGAGTCAGAGTGCTGGCAAAGAGGGTAGTATCGATGCCCTCGCTGAGTCGGGGGCATCGATACTACCCGTCAGTTCGATCGACTCGAGGCATTAGCAACAGACCGCCAGCGCGGCATGCGTGACCCGAACGCGATCCGCGCGGAGCGTGCCGGGCCGCAGCACATTCAGAGCCTGAGCGCCCTTTTCGAGCGCAGCGGCTGCTCCTGCTACTGCCGCTATTGGCACTTCGACGGCGACAAGAATGCCTGGCTCGATCGCTCGGCGCACCGCCGCGAGGACAGCCAGCGAGAGATGGCCGATGCGCTCGCCGGCGCTTCGGAAGAAATGCGCGGCGTGGTGGCGTGCGTCGATTCGGGCGTGGTGGGCTGGATGAAACTGTGTGCTGCCGCCACGCTATCGAAGCTGTATGAACAGCGCATCTACCGTAAACTGCCCTGTTTCGACGGAGATCGAAGCGGTGTCTTGAGCGTAGGCTGCTTTCTCGTGGATCCGGAGTTCCGCCGGCGCAAAGTCGCCGAAGCCCTGCTCGAACGAGGGGTCGAGCTCGCGCGCGCGGACGGCTCTCGTGCGATCGAGGCCTTTCCGCGCCGCGCAGAAGGCGTTTCCGACGGCGAGCTGTGGATGGGACCGCTCGAGCTGTTCCTGCGCACGGGTTTCAAAGAAGTGCACGACTTTCGTCCGTATCCGGTGCTCCGCCTCGAGCTCGGAGTAAGCGCATGAACGCTCGTTCCCTCACCTGCTTCATGGTTTTTGCCGTGTGCTCGGCTTGCAAAGAACCCAAGCCGCCGCTGCCTGCGGAAATCGAAGCCGCAGCCGCGCTGTCACCCGTAATGGACCCGACCACGGCGCTCCTACCGGCGCCGAAATTCACCGCAAAAGACAGCGCGCGCGGTTACGCGCTGCCGGGCGGCTGCAAGCTAGCGCTGCCGATTCAGGAGACCGAGCTGCCGGAGAACGCAGAGTTCACGGCAGCCGACGGCGCGCTCGACGAGCTCGCAATCGCCACGCCGGCCCCCGAGCACCGCACACGCGTGCGAACCCGCGGCTGGATCGACTTCTCGCAGGGCAGCACCCGGGATCTGCCATGGATGGACCTGGGGGCACCGCCCGCGCTCGCTCGCACTCGAGACTTCTGGCTCGCCGCGCAGGTGGAACGGGACCAAGCGGGCGCAGATCGAGCGCGACTGTGGCAGCAAGGCAAGGCTGGCGGAACGTTCGCGAGTGGCGATCGCCTCGCAGCCGCCGACGCGATCTGCAACGGCAAGCGCTGCGCGGTGCTCACGACCCTCGCGCGTCTCAACTTGGCGCCGGGAGCAACTGTGTTCGCCGGCAGCGCAGATCAACCTGCGTCGTCGTGGCAGCGCGTCGATATAGAGGCCAGGGCCGACGAAGCATTTCGCCCGTTCAGCATCCTCGAGCTCGCGCCGGACACCGTCCGCGGCAGCCTGGCGCTCGTGAGTCCGGCCTCGGTGGCGATCTGGGATTTCACCGAGCGCGGCGCGAAAGAGCGCGCACAGGAGGTCGCACCCTTCGGTGTGTTCGACATCGTGAATGGCGCCGAACCGCTCTTGGTGATGCCCGGAGCGCGTCCCGACGGACCTTGCGCCGAAGACCGTTTCCCGCTGCGCTTCGCCGCGTTCGGTAACCCGGGCAGCAGCATCGATGTACAAACTCCGCCGCGCAGCTTGGCAGCGCGCAAGGTGCCCGGCGGCGCGCTCGTGGTGTGGGTGGCGCCGGTGAGCTGCCGCAACAAGCAGCGCAAGATCGTGTACGCCGTACTGGTACGCCCGGACGGCGGCGTAATCGGCACGCCCATGTCGGTGGCGGACGCGAGCGGTTTCGCCCTCGCGACCAAAGACGACCGCGTGAGTCTCTGGCTCCGCACCGAGCGGGGCTTGACGTGGCTCAAGGCGCGCTGCAGCGCCGAGGGCTCAGACGCTGCCGACCCAGCGCGGCGTGCTCAGGACGCCGCTCGCTAGACCGATGAACACGGCGCGTAGCGCTTCCGCGGTGCTGGCCACACCCTGCTGCGCGATTTGCGCCGTGAGCCGCTCCGGGGACTGCAAGTGCGGCGCTAGCTCGAGTGCGTAGCGTTCGGCGTTCGTGAGCCCGAGGTCGGTGATGTTCAGCAGCGGCTCCGACACGCGCACCAGACTTTCGCCACGGATGCCGCCGAGCAGCTCGGCGAGCTCGGCACCCGAGTAGCCTTCA